>JALYXS010000536.1 GCA_030946965.1 Acidobacteriota bacterium | reverse complement strand
TCCGCCGCCCATTCAAAAACGTCAACTCGACCACGAACCCCAAGCCTACAACGCTGCCGCCCAACTCCCGCACCATCTTCACCACTGCCGCCGCGGTTCCGCCGGTCGCCAGCAAATCGTCCAAAATCAGCACGCGGCAGCCGCGAACGATCGCATCCTTATGAACCTCGAGTGTATCCGTTCCGTACTCGAGTTCATAGGCGACGCTCGCGCATTCAGCCGGCAGTTTTTTAGGCTTGCGCACCGGCACGAAACCAGCCCCCAGCGCATACGCCAGCGCCGGAGCGAAGATGAAGCCGCGCGCCTCAATCCCGAGCACGACGTCAACGCCGGCTCCCTCATAATGCGATTTCAAGCCATCGATCGCGCCGCGCAGCCCGGCTTTGTCCTTCAGCAGCGTAGTGATGTCGTAGAACAAGATGCCCGGTTTCGGAAAGTCCGGAATCTCGCGGATCAGTTTTTTTAAATCGTCCATCAACCCTCAATTTCGAAAGCTTCGTATTTTCGCACCGCGGCCGCGCGTTCATCGACGCCGCGCACTTCGGCAAACTGCGAACCCTGGTGCAGCCGTCCCGCTAGTTGCGATAACTGCCGCTCCGTTCCCACGGCATAGACGAACACGCATCCATCCGCTTCGTTGCGGACATAGCCGTTCACCCCAAGCTGGAACGCGGCCTTCTTGACGAACCAGCGGAAGCCGACGCCCTGCACGCGGCCGCGCACGATAAACTCCCGCGCAATCAGCAAACGCCCGCCATCGTAGCACGATGCTGGATTCCAGGTTTTACGACCGCGCACAGCCCTATCAAAACGCAGAGCCACACGAACCAATCGCCATGACGCGTGTAGACGGTGGTCTCGCTTACGTAACCATAGTTCACGCGCGAAGCGATCGCGGCATAGGAGGGCGCAACGCTCCGCAACCTTCCGGCCGGGTCGATCGAAGCCGTGATTCCGTCGTTCGTCGCGCGCAAAATCCAGCGGCGGTTTTCGACGGCTCGCATCCTTACAATCCGCAAATGCTGATCGCGAGCCGCGCTCTTTCCAAACCAGCTATCGTTCGAGATGTTGAACAAGACTTCGGCGCCATTCGCGGCGAACTGCCGGATGAAGTTGGGAAATACCGATTCATAACAGATGAAAGTTCCGATCCGGCGCTCCCCGATGGAGGAAACCACCACGCGCGTACCGGGACGGAAGTCGCCCGCCTCGGTTGAAATCTTGCGCGTCAATGCGCCCAGCGGCCAGGGAACAAATTCGCCAAACGGGACCAGGTTCACCTTATCGTAGCGGCTCACGGTTTCGCCCGACGGCGCGATGAGCAGCGCGGAATTGAAAATCGCCCCGTCTGGCGCGTGGCCGACGACGCCCAATAAAAAGCTTGCTTCAGTTGCCGCCGCGAGCCGCGCGATGATGAGTTTCAGATCGGGATCGTTATCGTAAAGCGGAGCGGGCACTTCCGGCCACACGAGCACATCCACCGGCTTGTTGTCTTTGAGAATCGTTCCGGTCGAAAGAAGCGTGAGCCGTTGCTCCATCCGCGCAAACGACTGTGGCGTCCATTGCTCGTCGTCCGCAATATCGGGCTGAACGAGAACGGCCGTGGCACTGCCGCGTTCCGGTTCGGGAAGCTTGGGCAGAAGGACAAGCAACGGCAGAAGCAGCACCCAGGCGAGTTGCGGGCGCGGGCGCCGCAAAATTGCCAACACCAGCAGTGCCGCCATCAGCGCGAAAATGAATGAAACTCCGTAGACTCCGGTGTACGGCGCCAAGCGCATGGGCAGACTCATATCCGCGCCCGCGTTGCCGAGCGCGAGCCAGGCAAACCCCATCGGGCCATGCGTCGCTTCAATCGCCACCCATAGAGCGGCAATAGCGGGAGCGGCCCACGCTCGCCGCATCGCAATTCCAGCCAGCAGCGCGAACACACCCATTTGCAAGGCTTTCGCGAAGCAAAAGAGCAGGAAGACGGCCCAACCCACGGCTTCTCCCATGCCGCCGTGAACGGATAGCACGAACTGTATCCAGTAGCAGACGCCAAACCAATAGACAACGCCAGCGCCGTAGCCGAGGAGAAATCGCCGCAGAGGGCGGCGTTCGCGGAAGGCCGCGAACAACAGCGGCGCTAATGCTACGGGAGCGAGCCAAGCGATGTTCGCGCGCGGGAATGTAAGGATTAGGAGCGCCGCCGTCAGCAGCGCAAGGAATGGATCGAGGGATCCACGGTCGCTCGGACGCTTAAGTTCGCTTATGGCTTCCGTTCCCGGTACGCCTCTTCGAGCTCTTTCGCTCGGCGTAGTGTTTGGGGAATGAACAACCCGGTCAAAAGAGGGAGGCCGACTACCCCAAAGACTGTCGTTATCAAAGACAGCTCATCAAGCGCTTTGCCCTGGCCCTCAATTTTGGCTTCGATAGACCCGAGGCGATACCCCAAGTCCGGTGAACTCACGGGGATATTACTACCCGAGCCATGCTGGCCCAGCGCCGGAACACTCAGCGCGAAAAGTGCGAGGGACCGCCACACAGAATAAAGCATATCATCCAGTAGCAGCTTGGTCGCTCACCAGATCCGCCATGTAGGAGCTTCGCACCAGCGGGCCGCTGAACACCATTTTGAAGCCGAGCGACAGGCCAAAGTCCCGGTACTCGTCGAACTGCGCCGGCGTGACATATTCTTTCACCGGCAAATTGCGGCGCGTGGGCTGAAGGTATTGGCCGATAGTCGCGACATCCACATCGCGGGCGCGCAAATCGCGGAGCAACTGCCGCACCTCATCGCCCGACTCGCCCAGCCCCAGCATGAAGCCCGACTTCGTCAACACTTGCGGGCGGTGCGCTCGCGCGAATTCGAGAACGTCGAGCGATTGCCCATAGCGGGCCCGCGGACGCACGCGCCGGTATAAGCGCGGCGCCGTTTCCATGTTGTGATTGAAGACGTGCGGTCCGGCATCGAGAACGCGCGCGACTGCTTCGGTATCGCCGCAAAAATCGGGTGTGAGCACTTCCACCCGCGCCGCCGGCAAAGCGTGTTTCACCTCGCGTACGGTCCGGGCGAAGTGATGCGAGCCGCCATCGGCGAGATCGTCGCGGTTGACGCTGGTGATCACGACGTAGCGCAACATCATCGCCGCCGCCATGCGCGCGACATTCGCCGGCTCGGCGGGGTCGAGCCGCATGTCCTGTTTTGCCGGATGCCCTTTAGGCACGGAACAAAAACCGCATCCGCGGGTGCATAGATTGCCCAGGATCATGAAGGTCGCGGCGCCGCGGTGGAAGCATTCGTGGATATTCGGGCATCGCGCGGATTCGCAAACCGTGTGCAGGTTGAGCCGGCGAAGGTCCGTCTTGAGGCGGTTCAGCGATTCAAAATGCGTCGGACCCTTGCGCGCCCACTCGGGCAGCCGGGATGAGCGCGCCGGGCTGCCGGCCGGCGCCTCAATCTGCACAAATAAATCGCTCATTTCCTCCATTTTACGGGAACCATTGTTTTCGCCATGTCTTGAAACGCTCGGCGACTGTCCTGGACTGAGGGCGGGGAACCGCGGAATCGGTCGCAACACCATTGCGAACTCCCGAAATACTGCGCGGCTCAACGCTTTCCGAAACGCATGGCCTTTCGCCCGCGAATTTGACCAGGTTCTCGACTAACGCGTAGCTTTTTCTCGTCGGCGCCCCGCTCTCCGTCGCGAGGCACACTGAAAATCCCGGGCGGCCGTTCACGCGCTCTAGTTGCACGGGGTAATAGCCGGTGAGCTTGCGCTGAATCAGCGCGGTTTCGTACCGATGCCGGTGCAAACTCCAGATGAATACACGGAAGCTGTCGAAATCGTAAGGGGCGAGGCTCTTCTCGATGGTGGTCCAGAGCCAAATATCCTTGACTTTATCGTCGTCGCGAATTTTTCCCAGCGAGAAATAGGACGTGATTCGGCGGCCCTCCGCGTATTGGGCCACCTCGTCGGGGATTGCCATAAACAGACGCCGGGTAAGCACCCATCCACTCTGCCCTTCCATGGTGCGAACCAGGGTCCAGTCATCGTTTGGAACCGGCTCTGCTTCGTGCAATTGGGTCTTTTCCCGCTCCGTTTGCGCGGGGGAGAGCGCACCGGACACTTTCATCCATCCCTCGGGAGGTCCGGGAGGCGGCGGAACGGGCGGGGCGGGAATGCGCGAGGCAACCTTCCCGCCAGTGGATTTCTGGACCGCCCTTTTGGGAATTTTGGGAGCCGGTGGAAGAATCGACTTCCGAACCGGCGCGAGCCGCGGGACCACCTTGTGCCCGATCACATCCACCTTCTCGCCCTGATTCACCTGCAAGTAACTGGGAGAAAAGCGCTGGGGCTCGGTATGAATGTTCAGGGTATCGTAGGTGGCCGCCTGGCCTTGCGACGGAAAACTCTTCGCATCCGCCGAGAGCTGCTTCAGTTCACCGATGTCGTCCGAGCGCATCAACACGCGCTCGTCGGTCCAACCCTCGATTCCCTTGCTGGTACGCACCTTCAAGAAACGGCGGCGCCGTTGAACGATCAGCAGGCGTTCGCCGTGGCGGACAGTGGCCACGGTGGCCGATTTTGGCGCAATTTCCTGCCGGATTGTGAGCGTGGCGGGGCCGACGTAGGCTTCTCCAATGGCGGGTTCCGGGTCGGGGGACGACTGGCATCCCGCCATCGCGATCAGGAGGAGAGCCGGCCAACCGGCGCATAGTCGGTACTTCATTCGATGAGAGGAGCGATCTCTCTATTTGAACAGTATGAAGGAATCGTGTAGCGGGAGCTAACATGTAGTTCTGGCCCAATAATAGGCTGGCAAAATAGGACGAGGCGCGGAGATGACGGCAGAAGACACAATCGTGCATTTGAACAAGCTTATTGCAACGTCGAAGAACGGTGAACTGGGTTACCACGCCGCGGCCGCGGACGTGCACAACACTCAACTCGAAACAGTTTTCAACGACTACGCGAAACAACGCGCCGGCTTTGCGCGCCAGTTGCAGGCCGAAGTGGAGCGATTGGGCGGAACGTCAACCGATTCGGGTACGTTGGGAGCGGCGGTCCATCGCGGATGGATGGATCTGAAGTCAGCTATTTCGGGCGGTGACGGAGCCGCGATCGTGGCAGCCTGCGAGACCGGTGAAGATCACGCCGCCGCCGAGTTCGAGAGAGTCGTGAATTTGGACATCTCCGGACAAACAAGAACGTTAGTAGAGAAGCAGTGGCAAAAGATCAAGGAAGCCCACGCGCACCTGTTGCGGCTCAAAGACGAAACGAGGCGCGCGGATTATCCGAAAACGGATTAGATCTCGCTGTCTTGCTTCGGAGCCGGTTTGAGCGGACCCAAAATCGCAAGAGCGTCTTCTAGGGATGTGAGCGCTTGCCGCATGTTGTCGCGCTGAACCGCGTGGATTGTAAAAACGGTTGAATCTGATCGGACGCAACTCAATTCGGGCAGAGCGGGAACAGTCAATCTCCGAGTAAGCGAC
>JALYXS010000532.1 GCA_030946965.1 Acidobacteriota bacterium | reverse complement strand
AGCGCGTTAGTAGCCACTACCGGGGGGGAATTGGCGACGGTTGCGGAAGCGAACGTCGCGAATACAGCACTCCAGTTCGTACTGGAGCTGAGACTCATCGTGCCGGAATAAGACGCCACGGTGTTTGCGGCCATAGTTTCCGTCGCTCCGCGCGAGGTCGCGGTGTCTTGTTGCTGCAAGGTATAGCCGCTGCCCGCTCCGGCGGTTCCCGCGTAGGAATAAGGAAATCCGGTGCCCGCGAACAACAGCTCATTTGCAGTCGATGTCACCGCGGTCGCTCCGCTGTTAGATGTCGAGCTGTTGCCCTGCCCGTGAGCGGTCCGGTCTAGCGGATTGGCCGCGCTCAAGCCGCTGTACTCGTATATAGCGACCCAGGGATGATTATTAGTCGAAGAGAAGCTCGCCTTCACCGTATTTGCGCCGGCTACGATATTCCTGGCGTAAAAAATGTGCACCTGATGGCCGTCGGCGGTTTGTATCTGAGCCACGGCATCCGCGTAGGTATTCCCGGCGCTGTCCGTCACTGCCACTGTTTGCGTAGCGCTCGACATTCGGATAAACGCGACGATCAGGTTGCCCGCGGTATTCGCCGCTGGAAATGAAGCGGAAACGGATGTCACGCCCGAACCCTGCACGGCAGTCGATTGCAATAGCGCGATCCCGCCGCTGCCTCCGCCGCCTCCTGTCGCAGTCGACGTTGGCTGAGAAACAGCAGTGCTCGATCCGCCGGAGTTTGCCGCCGTAACAGCCGCGCGAATCGTAAATCCCACGTCGGCGTTGGCCACCACGTAAGTGCCGCTCGAGGCCCCCTGGATCGCCTGGCAGTTAGACCCGCTCACATCGCAGCGATTCCACTGATAGGCGTAACTAACCGGGCTGTTGGTCCACAGTCCGTTCGAGGTCGACAGGCTTTGGCCTTGTACGGCCGAACCGGAGATTACGGGTAATACGGTATTCCGCGGCGGATTTCCCACGGTGACCGTCGCACCGTAGAAGCCGTAGGTACGGTTATCGCTGGACAATGCCCGGATACCAAGCACGTGCGGGCCGCTCGAAAGCGTACCGGGATCGAGTAAACCCGTGGTTGCCTGGTTGTAGGTGTATGGCGCGGATGCGGCTGTCTGGCTCAGTGCGCCATCGATGTAAAACTGGACGAAGTTGACGGCCGGGGCGGTGGTGGCACGCCATTGCAGTGGCGCGCCGATGATCTGGCCGTCGCGGATTGTGGAACTCACGGCGAAGGGCGATGAGGCCGGGGCCACCGGAACGCCGCCGGACGATTGCGCGGAAAAAGATCCGAGGCTGTTGGAGGCCGCGATCGCGACGTTAAGCGTGCTGCCCACGTCGGCGGAGGCGAGCGCCGCGTAGCCCGCCGATGTCGCACCCGGTATGGGCGAGCAATTCGAGCCGCCGGAGCCGCAACGATACCACTGGTAAGCATATGTAGTGGGGCCGCCCGACCACACACCGGCCGAGGTGCCAAGCATCGCGCCGAATTGCGGGATTCCCGTCACCACTGGCAGACCCAGAAGGGCCGGCGGCGCCGGCACCGCGGAGGCGCAGCCCGGTAGAGCTTTGCAAACGTTGAGCCGTCCGCCGGTCGCGACGAAGCCGCTTAACTGCGGGAGCGGGTCTACGCCGTTCAGTATCATGGATCTCAACTCGCCGGCCGATCGATAGCCGAGCGATAAGATCAGGGCAGCCGTACCCGCGACCTGTGGCGAAGCCATCGAACAGCCGCTGATATAACCGTAGTCGCTGAGCCGCTTGGTCGAGTAGATGTTCACTCCGGGAGCCGCCAGTTTCACCGTCGCGATGCCGAAATTCGAGGAGCTCCACAGATTGTCGGTCTGATCGCTCGCGCCCGCGCAAATCATCGTCGGGCGGTCGTAAGAGCAGGGGTAGCGCGGAATGGTATCGTCATTCTGGGCGGTGTTGCCCGCGGCGGCGACGAATAGGATGTCATTGGACCCGAGCAGGTCGATCTCGTCGGACAGCGCCTGGGAAAAGCCGGTGCCCGGCCAGGTTGCCGAATCGTTCACCACTCGAACGTTGACTCCGGCTTGTTTTGCCTGGACTACCCAGTCCATTGCCGTGATCAGGTCGCTGGTCGCTCCACTGCCGCTAGCTGGAAACCATTTCACCGCCATGATGCTGGAAGTCCAGTTCACCCCGGCGACACCGGCGGCGTTATTGCCTACCGCGCCGAGGATGCCTGCGACGTGCGTGCCGTGGCCGCCATAAGCTATGTCATCGTCCATCGGGTCGCAGGCGCCGTTCAGGACGTTGTAACCGTGAGTACCGGCGGCGCAACCGCCGACCCCGCCGGGATTATTCCACATGTTGGTGATGAGGTCGGGGTGGGAATATTGGACGCCGGAATCGAGAACCGCGACGACCACGGAACTCGTCCCGGTGGTAACGCTCCATGCCGCGGGGGATCGCTCATCCGCCCCCGCCTTGCCGGTGGCGCCGTTCACCGGCTGGCCGGTGTTCTGCACCGCCCACTGAATCCCCACCGACGTATCGTTTGGCGCCGCGGTGGAGCCGGCGAGAGCATGAAGATAGTCGGGTTCGGCGTACAGGATTTCGTGCCGCGCTTTGAGCGCCTTGATTGCAGCGAGTTCGAGCCCGCGTCCAACACTCAGCACATGCACGCCTACGCCGATGCGCTTTAATTCCCGCGCTCCGATAGCGGCGACGATCGCGGCCTGTTCGGCGAGCGGAGTATTCTTCTGGAACGCCACCAGCAAATTCCCCACGCGAAATTCCGCGGCCTCCTCGTTGCGAGCGCCGAAGGCTGGGGCTTGCGCCACCACGCCCGTTATCACGAGCGCCAGAACACCGAGAGAACGATTGCGCAACCGCTTATCGACGCGCGAGATCATGGAAAAACCCTCCTTGTGTAAGACTGTTTGGAGAACAGGGATGAGAATCGCGCCATCGACAGGCTGGTTGGGTTTCGCATGGCTCGCGTTCATCTGTGTTCTGTCACTGCTGCCTTTATCCCTGAAGCGCGATCTTCATACCACCGGCGCACTTCACCCGTGGGGACATATTCTCGCGTTTGCGATCACCGCGATTCTGTTCTACCGGCCGAGGGCGGGACTCTTCGGGAAAACTCTAAGAATGCTGGCGTTGGTTCTGTTCGCTGTTTTGCTCGAATTTCTCCAACATGCTATCTACGGCAACGAATTTGAGTTGCCCGACGTTGGAATGGACGCCATGGGGACGTTCCTCGGCATTGTCATCGCCTCTCTGGCAGCGCGCGGAAGAGCCTCTCGATCCGGCACGACCGCATTTTGAGCGCGACCGCTTTTCAGGCCGTTTTCCCGCGTCCGGCCGGCAATCGACATCAGGCCGCCGGCCGCGGCGATGTTAAGCAACGGCTCCACCGGCACGCGAAATCGCGGCATGCCCGTCGTACCGCTGACGAAGATGAAGGCCAGAACCGTAAGCGCCATCAGCCATCCGGCGCGACCCCAATTGAGCTTGTGCCGGCGGATCGTAACAAACGCGAACAGCGCGCATAACCCATATTCGATCGCTAGCAGAATGAGTTCAGGCGTGACCAGAAGTAGCGCTTTCAGGTTGCCGCCGAAGTAGATCTTGATCGCCGCCGCCAAACCCTGACGCTGCAGCACTGCCAGCGTGCCCTTATAGCCTTGGGTTATGCCGAGGCTCTGGAGCATCCCTGGGGTGGCCGGCAGCATCGCATTCAACGACGTGACCAAATGCACTTGCAACCATACCAGCGGGTGGGCGAAGACGATCCGCTTGGCAATTTCCGACGCAAGCTTCATCGCCGGACCGGAATCCGGTCTGACATTCAAATCTCGGATTCGCCGGGCATGGAAGTCTTCCAATTCTTGCTTCGCCTGTTTTACCGGTATTTTCTCCACTACGGCGAGCACGCCGGGACCCTCGTACGACAGCAAATTTTGGTCGCCCACGGAACTGAATCCGTCATACCCCGCGGAGTGATTTCGCACATACCACGGCGTGACGAGCGCGGCAAAAATCAAGGCGAACGCCGCGGCGCGCGCCCATTCGCGGGGGCGAAAGAGCAGCAGCACGGCCAGCACAAGTGGAACGAACACCATCCCAACAGGGCGGACATAAGTTGCGGCCGCGGTGAGCGCCGCCGCCAATGGAATGGGCCACCCGCTTCCTTCCTGGAAATAGCGAACCAGCATCAGAAGCGCCAAGGCAAGCAGAAACGAGAACAGACAGTCGGACATGATCCATATGCTGGACAGGACGGACCCGATGCTAATGCTCTGCAACCCCGCTGCCCAAAGTCCTACGGTGCGATTCACCAAACGGGCCCCGAGCGCGTAAGTAAGGAAAACAATAGCGACGCCCAGCCCCACTTGCGCGATCTGGATCAAGCCATAACTATAGTTCTGCCCCAAACCAAAAAGCAGGAGGAAGAGAGGATATCCGGGTGTTCGCAAGAGCTCCGGTTGGCCCGTAGCCAAGCCGCCGCGCCAAAACGCACCCGTAGTCAGCAGGTTCCTTGCCGGTTCCATGTAGGACCAGCTATCGGGGCCGAGTGCCGCGGCGGGATTGCCCCAGACGGCGATCGACAATCCTAGGCGGGATGCGAATGCGATAACCAGGATCGACCATAAGTAGCGTTGTTTCCGCAGCCGGTTTTCGATGATGCTGGCGGGAGTTGTCACCATTCACCCTGCTTTACCCTCAGGCGCCTCGATAGCAGCGCGCGCAAGAAAGCTCTCGATCCGGCGCAACCGCGGCCTGAGCGTGGCCGCTTTTCAAGCCGGCGCCTATGTCGAGCAGAGCGAACCCTATCAGGGGCAGCGGATCGTCAAACGCCCAGCACGCCCTTTCGCGAATGCCTTTGAAAGAAGCGGCCCATTGCCCGAATTTCAACTTTCCGTCGCGCCAATACCGGATCGACGAAATGAGGTCCTGATCTTCGACAATCCATTTCCTGCCCTCGCGCGCCTCCGTTACCTCAAATGTCTGGCCGGTTAAATCGAGGTAAAGCGCCCGCGCCACGTCCATGCCGTTCTCCGCGACGAATAATCGGAACGTCGCGCCAATGCGCGGATTGATATCCAGAACCTTGTACTGGCCGTCCCGCGCGTCGTAACGAAAACCGATATCCAGAATCCCGTGGTATCCGACCGCTTTCATAAACTCGCGCGTGACCGTGTTCACGTGCTCTTTCGATGCACAGATTCCGAGGCTGGTAGCGCCGATGTAGGCGGGAAATGCCCGCAGTTTGTAACCCGTGAACCCGATCAGGCAATCCGATTGCGCGTTGAAATATCCATTGAACATCCAGCAATTGCCCGAGTCGCCGGGAATGTACTCTTGTAACATCACGTTTTCGCGCTCGGAATCGGGCACGGATCGATAGCGCGCGAGCAGCTCGCTTGCGCTAGAGAGGATAAACATTCTCTGTCCCAGAAACCGTTCCAGGCGTACTCCATCGATGCCCTTGAGCATCACTGGAAACTTGGCGCGTTCCAGATATTCGTCAATATCTTCCTGAGATGCCGGGAACAGGCACTCGGCGGTGGGAATTCCCAAACGCTTGGCCAGGAAGAACATTTCTTTTTTATCGCTAAGGGATCGCGCCAGTTCGAACGACATGTCCTGGAACCGGAACCATTCCCGCAGCCGGGCGGCGTTTTTCGCCACGAACAAAGCGCCGAAATCGGTAGTCGGTATCAGGATCGATGGCCTCCCGATTTTGCGGCCGGCTTGCAACAGCAGCTTTACATTTTCATCGTCACTGGACGATTCGAAATTCCATCGGAACTGCCGCCGCAGATAACGCGAAAAACGGGCGGGCGCTAATGGATTGCCCTCGACGAGGTAAACCGGCACTCCCATCCTCCCGAGGCTGCGCGCGATTCCGAGGCTGCCATGTCGAGTGCCTTGAAGAATGACGGCGGGTGTCGATGCATCAAGCGTATGCTTCATAGGCCTCGTCGGCGTGGTTCGGGGCAAGCTCCACGACCTCGCCGCTCTTCATCTGAAATGCGGCGCTCAGGTCGTTGATGCGATCGAGGATGTAATCCAGATCCTTGCGATACCCCGATCGCGCGAGGTATTTCGCGCTGTTTCCGCTCGCGCAGGCCTGGGGCGGAACATCTCGCCAGCGCTGAACGATCTCCGCCGTGAAGCGATTCGCCGGGCTGTATCCGGCGGCCATCAGAATGTCTCCGGTCCAGGCGCAACACATCTGATCCTCTTCACGAAATTCGCCGCGGCTACCGGCGCCGAGGATCGCGACGCTCGCGTGCCGCCCGATTACGTGTTGCGCCACCGCTTCGTAATTCCGGAAGCACGACAGATAGGTCGCGTCCGAGCCGCGCGCTCCGAAGATCAGCCGCGTGCCGGAACTCGAGAGCAGAATCAACGGCCGTCCGGGGTCGCGCCGTTCCGATAATTCGGCGGGGCTGTTGGTCATTTCAAACCCGTCGGGTTGGTCCCCGGCAAGTTCGCCGGCAAGCAGCGCGTGCGGCAGCGATTCTTTCAATAGCCGCGCCGCCTCGAGAGAATGGACGGGAAAGCAACGGCGCCCAAGCGCCACGCACGTAATCGCCATTGTCGTTGCCCGGATCACGTCGATTGCGACGACGGCGAACCCGCCGCGGTACTTTGCCGCGCTTTCCGGGAAACAGTCGATAACAAATGTATTCCGCATTTCAGTCTCCCGAAACAGCCGCGAGTTTCGATGCCGCGGCCACTGGCGGCGCGGGCCGGAGGTTCGGTCTTGCGAACGCGTCGGAATGCAACCCGCGACGATAAATTTCGACTCGCAACAATTCTTCCAAACGGATATTGCAGAGGCGCGCCATCCGGCCGAAATGATCCAGCAGGGCGAACTGGCTGGGCTTGTTCGGCGCTTCGAAGCAGACCCTCTCCAGCCCGAAAGCACGCGCGAACATGTCGGCTTCGGCGGGGTTGAAATTGCCGGCATCGTCGAAAAGTCCCACGCCCTTGGCGCTTTCCCGCGCTTCCACCACTAACTCGACCGCGCCCGCATCGAGCCATCGCCACCCCTGATCGATCAGTTCGCCCACCGTGTTCTGGTCGAACGCGCCGCCGTGTTTCTTGCCTAGCTCGAATTGCACCTCTAAGCCCCTCGAATGCGCCATTGCGATCACCTCGCTAGCCCCGAGCGGCATATCGGTGAAGCCTTCTCCGCACTCGATACGGGTGAACCCGATATCGGAGCAAAGGTCGAGATAACCTTCGAGATGCCCCTGTTGAACCGCCACTTCGAACGGGCCGCCGCCGGTCACGGTTGCCACCCGGTACTTCTTGGCGGCGGCAACTTTCCGGCGCGTGGCGCTCTCGCTCGCAACCTGCCAGCAGGCCATCGAAACTTTGAGTATCGAGATCAGGTGGGCGCTCTGGTCGAGATGCGATTCCACGGTTACGGGATCGTATCCGGGATCGAAAGGGCTGATGAGAGGTGGAAGATCCGGCACTCCGATGGACTTCAAGTATTCGCGCGTATGTGTGTGGCTGTCATTGTGCATGGCTGTCCCCTTCTCGCGGCGCTTTCCGCGCCACGGCGATGTAATGCGCGCCGGCCGATCGTAGAATCGGAATTCCCCGATCGGCCATGCGCTGTAAATTGCGATTCAGTCGTTGTTGCTTCTCGTTCGGGATCGTTTCGCGGCCGAAGAAGGTGAACGGCCCGAAACCGATGGTGCATCCCCCCGCCTTCATCAGGCCGGCGTTAGAAACCGCGCGATCGAGCTGCCGGATCGAATGGGTGCGGGAGCGAAGCGGCGAGTCGCGCCATCCAAGCCGGCGCAGCACCCTCCGCAATAAGCGTTTCACCGGCTCGATCGCCGGGTTCAGCCGCGGATCGAGAATTCGATTCAAAGCCATGACGTTATCGACCGTCGCGATCATGTAACCCCCAGGTTTCAAAACGCGCGCAATCTCCCGCAGTGGTTGGTTGAGCGATCGCAGCCAGGGGAGCACTCCGACCGCGATGGCAAGATCGAACGCGCCGTTCGCCATTTCAAGGCGATTAATATCCGCAATTCGAGTCGAGACCCGATCGGCCACGCCCGCGCCGCGCGCGAGTTCACCAGTGATGCCGAGCATCGCGTCGACGTGGTCGGTCGCGGTCACGCGATATCCCCGCCGCGCCAAAGCGACCGTGGTCAGCCCGGCGCCGCAGCCCGCCTCCAGCACCTCCGATTCGGGAGCGAGATTTAAACCGTCGATCAGCGCCAGAATGCCGCGGCTGCGGCATTCGTATATCGCGGATTGCACGGTCTCCCCGCCGTATATTTCCCGCCAGTAGGAAGCTTTGCCATGGAAATAGTCGTCCACGAGCTTCTGATGGGTTCTCACGACACTCCTCTCACGTCACTCCCCTGCTGGCAAGGACCGTATAAACATGCCCAGCCCCTCGCACCAGCGGTATGCCTCGGTCGGCTGCGTGCTGCAGCCATTCATGCACGCGGATCGCGACCGGGTCTGAAAACAGCCGGCGCTTGAATATGGAAAATGGACCGAAGCCTAAAGTCACGCCGGAGACAATTCGCAGGCCGGCCTTTTCGAGAGCGGCATTCAATTGCCGCTTCGAATACACGCCTGGCCGCGCTTCGTGTTTCGAGCGGCGGAGGAGCTTCTTCAGCGGATCGAGCGCCGGATTCAGGGATGGGTCGAGCAGGCGATA
>JALYXS010000505.1 GCA_030946965.1 Acidobacteriota bacterium | reverse complement strand
ATCATGAACAGCGCATGTCCGCCACCCTCCACGTAAGTCTTGACCGCTTTCACGGCGGGATCGATATAGTCCCGCTTAGGTCCCGCGACGATCAATACCGTGCAGTCCTTGGGAACTTCCGGCTTCTCGAAAAGCGAAATGGAGCGAGTCTTGTAATTGTTCTTTTCGAGCGCGTCCTTGATCCCGGAATAACCGCTCCGTCCGGTGTCCTCAATGGTAGGCTCGCCGCTGCCGGTCACGAAGCAGGCACTCCGGTCACCGGTCTTCAAGACGCGGATCAATGCACCGGTCACGTCTTCTTCGCCGAGGCTCTTGGCTTCCTCGCGGCGAGAGCCGTTCTCCACCGTGATGGCGCCGTAATTGCGAATTCCCGCGGCTTTCGCCAGATTCGGCTTCTTCTCGGGATCGACGTAATTGACGTGCAGCTTGGGAGATAGATTGTGATAGCGGTCCAGCACGTCTTTCCCGGCGGTGAACCCGCTCTGTTTATCGAAGTAAGTGATGGTTACGTCGCTCTTTAGTCCGGAGACCACTTTCTTGGTTTGGTCGGAGAGGCTGAATCGCTTGTTTGCGGTCGTGTCGATCGATTTGTTATGCCGGTTAGCCAGCCAGTTGGCGGCGGCCAGCACGGCAATGATCACGATGATGTAAGTGGTAACGTAAACGCCGTATTTGGTTTGGCGCGCTTTGATCCATTCGGAATTCATTAGTAGCTTAAGCCCTCCATCGCAAAGATTCCATCGAGCGCGCTGTCAGGAAGAGCCCGAGGAAAATCATGGAGAGATAGAAGATCACGTCCTTGGTATCTACGATGCCTTTCGAAAATGGCTCGAAGTGCGTCAGCACGGAGCAGTAAGAAACCACCTTGGCCCACGCCGCCTGCTCATAGGAGCTAACCCAGTCGAGAACCCAGAGAAGCAGGCAAACGGCGAACGTAGCGCCGCCGGCGATGATCTGATTCCGGGTTGTGGTTGAAATAAACGTGCCAATCGCGAGCAAGCAACCACCCTGTAAAATCAGGCCAAGATAAGCCACCAGGATCGGCTTCCAATCCGGCTTGCCGTAAGCGAAGAGAGTGAGGATATTTAGAGCCGAAAGCCCGATTACGCTCAGATACATGATGAGCGCGCCAAGCCACTTACCCAGAATAATTTCAATGTCGCGCACGGGCGACGTCATCAATAGCTCCATGGTTCCAGAGCGCTTCTCTTCCGCGAACAGCCGCATGGTGATCATCGGGATCAGGAACAGGCCGACCACGCTCGCATTCCCTAGAAGGGGACCGATGACATAATCGTTAACATTCATCGGGGCTGCCCTGCCGGACATCTGCATTTCCATGCCGCGGATCACGAAGAAGGCCGTCGCGCTGTAGAAAAAGAATCCGAAGATGACGGCGAAGATCGCCATGAGCAGATACGCGATGGGCGAAGAGAAGTAACTCTTCAATTCTTTCCGGCAGATAATCAAGATATTTTTCATTGTGCTGCTTTGACCTCTTGCGTCTTCTCCGATGTAGTCAATTGGAGGAAAATGTCTTCGAGACTGAAACCCAGCGGGCGGAGTTCATTCAGATCCCACCCGGCATTCACGACCACTCGCGCCAGGTCCGCCCGGATATTCGTCTCGGCGGCTAGTCCTTCCACTTCGAAGCGGCACGTATTTTCTTTCGAATCCTTCAACTCTACCCGGCTGACTCCGGACACTTGCTCGAGCCGCTGCCGTATCTCGCCGGTATTCAAAGCGCCGTTGCGGCTTTGAATCTCAAGCTCGACGGACTCCGCGCCGCGCAGGCGCTTGGTCAGGTTGGTAACCGTATCGGTCGCAACCAGATTGCCTTGGCTAATAATCATGACCTTGTCGCACGAGTGTTCGATTTCCGAAAGAATGTGCGTGCTCAGGATGATTGTGTGATCGCCCGCCAGGCTTGAAATCAACTCGCGCGTTTCGATAATCTGCTTGGGGTCGAGGCCGGAAGTAGGTTCGTCGAGGATGAGGACATCGGGATTATGTATGATGGCCTGCGCCAATCCCACGCGCTGCCGGTAGCCCTTCGAAAGCTTGCCGATCAGCTTTTTGGTGACATCGGCGATCGCGCATCTCTCGGAGACTTCCTGAACGCGTTTCGCAACGTCGCCCGAGGAAATCCCTTTCAGCCGCCCGACAAACGTTAGATACTCCACCACTTCCATCTCGGGATAAAGCGGAGGGGTTTCGGGAAGGTATCCGATGCGCTTCTTGACTTCAAGCGGATTTTCCAGCACGTCGAAACCGGCAACCCGCGCCGTACCGCTAGTGGGAGGAAGGAAGCACGTAAGGACGCGCATGGTCGTGGTTTTGCCGGCCCCGTTGGGTCCCAAAAAGCCGACGATCTCGCCCTTAGCCACCTGGAAAGAAATATTGTTGACCGCGACGGTGCGTGCGTATCGCTTGGTCAGACCTTCGACTTTGATCATAAGAATGTCACTTCACTTGACTAATGTGAGCGGCGCGATGCACCGCATACGGCGCCGGTTTGGAGCTGAATGCGGGTCCGCGCGGAGTTCGATTGAAGTCACATCATAACAAAGGACGTAAAAAGCGGCCGGAAGAGGTTTAGCTGGCCAGTTCGAGTTCTATCCGCTTCTTTTCGGCATCCAGGCGCGAAATCCGGAAACTCCGCACCTGTCCGGCCCTTGCCGATTCCTTCCTTACCGGACCCGACGCTTCGCTCTGCCCTTTCTTCCACTTATTCGCCAGCATGGAACTGAGCGCGGAAACGTCAGTCTTGCCTTCGGACGACTGTTTCTCTTCCCGATTCTCACCGGAAATATTGCACGAAGCCCGAACGCCCTCGCCCAACTCCACGGTCACCTTCCCGCGCGAAACGTCCGCGACCCGGCCCGTCACCATGTCGCCCTCTTTATGCTCGGCGATGTACTCGTCAACCGACGTGGGCTGTAACTGCTTCAAGCCCAGCCGGAGCCGCCGCTTCCCGCGATCCATCTCCAGCACGATCGCGCGAACCTGCTGCCCGGCCTTCAACACGTCTTGCGGATGCTCGATCCGCTTCTCCGCGCTTATATCGCCCACGTGGATCATTCCCTCGACGTCCTCGCCCAACTGCACGAAAGCGCCAAATTTAGTGAGGCTCGTAACCGGCCCTTCGACGATAGTGCCCGGCGGATACTGCTTCTCCGCCTCGGCCCAGGGATCTCCCAGCGTCTGTTTCAACCCCAATGAAATCCGGTGCTCCGCCGCATGCACGCCCAAAACAACCACTTCCACCATGTCGCCCGGCTTCACGACATCGCCCGGTTTCCGGACTTTTTTCGACCAGGACATTTCCGACAAATGCACTAACCCGTCGAGTCCCGGCTCAAGTTCGACAAAGGCTCCGAAATCCGTCACCCGCGAGACGGTTCCTTTCACCCGGTCGCCCGCATGAAATTTTTCTCCTACCTGCGTCCACGGATCCGGCTGAAGCTGCTTCATCCCGAGCGCAACCCGCCGTTTGTTGGGATCGACCTTCAGAATCTGAACGTCCACCTGCTGCCCGACGGTCAAAACGTCGGCCGGCTTCCCGATGCGCCCCCACGAAATCTCGCCGACGTGCAGCATTCCGTCGATGCCGCCAATATCGACGAACGCCCCGTAGTCCATCAGGCTCCGCACCGTGCCGCGCACCACCATGCCTTCTCGCAGATCCGTTAAGCGCTGCTCGCGGGAATGCTTCTCCTCTTCTTCGAGCACCACGCGCCGGTCTACGACAACATCCTCATCCGCGACGTCGAGCTTGATGATCCGGCAACTGATTTCCTGCCCCACCAGCGCCTGCAACTCGGCCGCGTCTTTCGTGCCGCTCCGGGACCCGGGCATGAACGCGCGCACGCCCACATCCACCGTCACGCCGCCTTTGATCAATCCCGATACCACGCCGGCGATGGCCCGCTTTTCCGCGAAAGCCTGTTCCAGGGAGGACCAGTCTTTCGGCCGCGCCACTTTGATCAGAGAGAGCTGATAGTAACCCTCCGGATCCCGCCCCGTGATGGCCGCATGCATCTTATCGCCGGCCTTGACGGTCAAATTGCCTGCCGGATCGCGAAAGCCCTCAACCGGCATAATGCCTTCGGTCTTCAGTCCGACATCGAGGAAAACAGACTCGCCCGAAACCGCGACCACGGTTGCTTCCCGGCCTTCCGCCCCGCCGCTCGCGCGCGTTGCGTGCGACTGCTCGTATTGGCTCAGGATGTCGCCAAAAGAGGTTTCGGTTTCAGACGGAGTTGGGGCTTCGAGGTCGCGCGTTTCCGAGTCGCGACCCAGGGAGTTGTGATTGGCCATGGGGATTACCTGTTCATTTTTGCATAAGATGTCTGCGTGGATGCTCCGGGCAGTCCCCTTAGGAACGCCTTGAAGAACGCACTGAAGCCGCAGGACACGGTGCTCGTACTGTTGTTCGCCGCGATGGCGGCGCTGAATCCTAACCACGATCCGTGGGAGATCGGCATGATCGTGACGCTCGGGTTGCTGCAAATCGCCGAATCGAAGATTCCAGTGCTCGATTCCACGCGCGGCAGAATTCTTTGGATTTTGCTGAAACTCGGCGTTGGTTACCTCTTGATCGGCCTTACACACGGTCTGAATAGCGAATACTATCTGATCCTTTTGCTGCCCGTAGTCTCGGCGGCCACCTACCTTGGGGTGTTCGGAACGCTCCTGTTTACGGTGCTGGCGTGCGGATCGTATCTGTCTTTTATCTTCTTCGTCGACTGGACCGAGTTCCGTATCGATGCCGATCAACTGCGGGTCTTGACCTTGCGTCTGCTCTTCCTCGCCATCGCCGCGAACCTTGTAAACACGCTCGCCGAGGCGCTACGCGTTCAATACTCGAAATACAAAACCGTAGCCGAGCAACTGGAGGAAGCCAACCGCCACCTCAGTGAAGCCGCGGCGGCGATGCGGCGATCGGAACGCCTGGCCGCGCTCGGCCAGCTCTCGGCCGGACTCGCGCATGAGCTGCGCAATCCGCTCGGAACCATTCGCGCCTCGGCTGAAATGCTCACCCGCGGTGTCTCGAAAGAGAACGAAGTGGCTCGCGAGATGGCGGGATTCATTTCATCCGAAGTCGATCGAACGAACTCGCTGGTTACGCGCTTTCTCGATTTCGCGCGCCCGCTGCATCTCCGGCTTGCCCCGGCAAACGCGGCACAGGTTATCGACGCCGCGGTTGAATTGATCGAGCGCGATCCCGCGAAATATGCCGTGACGATCTACCGCAACTACTCGCCGGACCTTCGCCCGTTTCCAATGGATGCCGAATTCATGGAGCGCGTTTTTTACAACCTGCTCTTGAACGCCGTCCAGGCCACCGCGCCGGGGGGCGCCGTTACCGTCAAGACGCGGGTCGTGAATCAAACGGCGGAAATCGCGGTAATCGATCGCGGCTCGGGCATCGACCCCGCAATTAAGGAAACGATTTTCAACCCGTTCGTCACCACCAAACCCGCTGGCGTGGGCTTGGGCCTCGCCATCGTTTCGAAGATCGTGGACGAGCACGGCGGTAACATAACAGTGGAAAGCGAACCTGGCAAGGGCAGCGTGTTCCGCGTCCATCTCCCCATCCCGGAAACCGAATGAAATCGCGCATTCTGATCGTCGAAGACGAGGAGAAACTTCGCCGCGTGATCGAGTTGCAACTCATTTCGGAAGGCTACGAAGTAGAGAAGGCCGCGTCGGCCGAAGAGGCGATTTCGACCATGGATCGCGCGGACCTCATCATCACCGATCTGCGGCTCCCTAAGATGGGCGGCCTGGAGCTGCTGGCGCTAGTTCGCCGCCAGAACTCGCATGCGCCGGTGATCGTCATGACGGCTTACGGCACGGTCGAAACTGCAGTCGAGGCGATGAAAACGGGCGCGGTCGATTTTCTGCTGAAGCCATTCTCACTCGATCACCTGAGCGCCGTGGTGCGGAAAGCTCTGGAGGTGCGCAACCTTCGCGATGAAAACCGCCAGTTGCGCGAAGAGCTGGGGAAGCGATACACCTTCGACAACATCGTCGGCCGCAGCGCCCCGATGCAGGAGATTTTTGCTACCGTGATGCGCGTCGCGCCCACGCGGGCGACAGTGCTGCTGGCCGGCGAGAGCGGCGTTGGGAAAGATATGATCGCGCGCGCCATCCACTTCCATTCGCCGCGCCGGGATCGTCCGCTGGTAAAGATCAATTGCACCGCGCTTCCGGAAAATCTGATGGAGAGCGAGCTGTTCGGCTATGAAAAAGGCGCGTTCACCGGCGCCAATGTTTCTAAACCCGGAAAGTTCGAGCAGGCCGACACCGGCACCGTATTTCTAGACGAGATTGGCGACGTGCCCGCGTCCGTGCAGGTGAAATTGCTGCGCGTGCTGCAGGAGCGCGAGTTGGAGCGGTTGGGAAGCAACAAGACCAAGCACATCGACGTTCGCGTGATCGCGGCGACGAATCAGGACCTGCGCGCCGCGCTCGAACAGGGTACGTTTCGCGAAGATCTTTACTACCGTCTGAATGTCGTGCCCATTGAAATTCCGCCGTTGCGCGAGCGCAAGCAGGACATTCCGTTCCTCGCCGAGCATTTCGTGCAGAAGCTCGCGGCCGATTCAGGCAGCCAAGTCGAGAAAATCACGCAGCCGGCGATCGACAAGCTGCTCACGTATCACTGGCCCGGCAATGTCCGCGAGCTTGAGAACGTCATCGAGCGCAGCCTGGTGATGTGTACCGGACCGGAGCTGAACGCGGCGGATATCAAGCTCGACATCCCCCGCGCGCGGCAAGCTTCGGGCGATCTTTCTCTGCCGGACGGAATGAGCCTCGATCAATACGAACAGGAACTGATTCGCCAGGCTCTCAAGAAGGCCGATGGAAACAAGAGCCAGGCCGCGCGCCTGCTGGGTCTGACACGAAACGCGCT
>JALYXS010000504.1 GCA_030946965.1 Acidobacteriota bacterium | reverse complement strand
GGCGCCGGGATCGCGCTGCTTCGCCGGAATCACAAACGCATACGGCGTGGTTCGCGCAATGGCCCGCTGGCCCACGCGATAGAAATTCCGCAGCATGTCCTCGCGATGGATCGCGGCGTTGTACAGGCACGATTCAAACGCCGTGAGCTGATAATCGACGATGTCGCGCAGCCGCCAAATACCGCCTTCCCACGGCTCCAAAAAATTCCAGCTTCGCTCTTGCGCATCGTATCCCAGCGCGTTTTTTTCCAACTGATCGGGCCTGATCGTAATGGGCGACGCCAGCCGCGCGCTCGCGGATTCCGTCAAGATCCGCAGACCTCCATGAAACGCCTGATAGTGCCGCGATGGCGTCCAGAAATCGTACGAGGCATGGATCGCAACGCCCTTCTTCCCCGAAGCGGTAATGTCGGACGCCATCGACGTCCCGATCATGTTCATCTCTTGCGCCAGAATCGCGTCCACATTCGGCTCGATCGGATCGAGCCATGGCGGGATGAAGATTCGTGACGCGGTCGCGCCTTGCTGGTGAACGTCGTATGCGATCTCCGGATGCCAGACGTTGTGCAACTGAGAAATCATGGCGCGTGTTTCCGGTTGGGAAAAAATGTACCAGTCGCGATTGTTGTCATGCCCCACGTACTTCTGCCAGAGTTCCGGCGGCGACGTGCCCTCGAACGGCGTCCCCAACGTCTTGCGATACCAGCGCGTCACGATATCCACTCCATCGGGATTGAGCGACGGCACCAGCAGCAGGATGGTGTTCTGAAGGATGGCGCGGAAACGCGGCGAGTCTTCGGTCGCTATGCTGTAGGCGAATTCGACGGCGCTGTGCGTCGATCCAACTTCGGTGGCGTGGATCGAACACGTTAATAGCACCACGATTTTCCCTTGCCCGATGAAAGTTTCCGCCTGGGCCGGAGTCGTAATTCGTGGATCGGCCAGCCGCCGCTGGATTTCAAGATACCGATCCAGATTGCGGATGGTATCGGCGGAAGCGATGGTGGCCGCGATCATTGGCCGCCCTTCGGCGGTCTTGCCGATTTCGCGCACGCGAACGCGATCGCTGTTCTTCTCGAGCAGGTAAAAGTAGGAAACGACCTTGTCCCAATCGAGCAGGATGCGGTCGGCGCCGATCTCGTGTCCAAAATGGCTGCGCGGCGTGGGAACCGCGGCGGATGCGAAACCGCTCAGAAGGAAAAACAGGGCGGCGAAGAGCGGCATGAGCGCTCGGACTACGGATGGTTCCCGGTTCCGGGCGGGCGGTTGCCCGATCCCCGGGCGCCCTCGCCAGGTGGTACATCCGTGCCGGTATCTTTGCGTCCCTCCATGTTTTGCGTATGGTCTCTCGGACTAAGCCGGCTGTCGGAAGTGGTGGGGCCTTCGTGTTTCGCTCCCGGCGCCGCGCCTCCGCCCGGGACAGCGCTCTGCGCGGGAGCGATCGTACCGCTCTCCCGATTCGGGTCTCCTGGCTTCGTCGTTTGGCACGCCAGCGTCAAGACCAGTGCCGTGGCGGCCAGATAGATGTTTGTTTTTGACATTTCCAGATCCGTTGCCAGTGTAGATCATTTCTTAACCGCCTTGCCGCCCTGTTCCAGGTGCAATTGCGGAATGCCCAAATTGCCGCTCAACTCATTCAAATCGTCCAAATTGATCGATCCGAGTATCTGCACCACGGTTAACTCTTTGGGACCGGTCGAGATGATCGTAAGGCCGCCCACGGTTTTCCCGCTGGACTGGAGATAGATCTCGGCGTTCTCTCCTTCTTTCTTGCTCTTTACGCCGATGATTCGGGACCAACCCGGGCTCCGCAGTTGCGAGCGGATTCCGGCGAGGTCCGAATCCGAGTACTGGCCTTCCTTCTCAAATTCGAAGTTCTTGACATATATTCCTTTGAGCCCGTTTACCAGCTTTTTCATCCGGACTTCGTCGGGATTAGTACCCGAGAGGAACTTCCCGGCGAGCTGAAGCGCCTGTCCTTCGAGAGTTACGTCCACGGTATCGCTGGCCTTGGCCGCGAACTTGTTCAGAAATTTCAAGTCGAATCCCTGTTGCCAAGCCGCGATCGGCAGCGCCGTGAACAGCAGCACCGTGTAGATTCGTGTCATTTTCATAACGAGTTGTTCCTCAAAATTCTCTGGACCCGGTGTAATCTGCTGCCGGCGAGTTCGAGAGCGAGCACAAGTTTCTGCTTCGCTTCCCGTCCCCGAGCCTGCCGCCGCTCGTAGGCCCGGTAGGGGAGCAGTATCAGGAGAAGAAGGGCCGCCATGGCCGCGAAGCTTTTCCATCGCACCGCTACACGAGTCCGCGCGGGACGAGAGGCCCAATCGCGCGATAAATCCCGCCGCGGTTCTTCGCGCCGCAGCGCCGACCGTAATTCATCTTCCAGATTCATATCGAAACCTCCCTTCGCGATCGCTCCAGTTTCGCTCGCAAGATGCCAAGCGACCGGTGCAGGTGGCTTTTCACGGTGCTCACCGGCATTTCAAGCACGGCGGCGATTTCGACCGGTTCCAGATCTTCCTGATACCGGAGGAGCACCACCAGCCGCGCCTTTTCGGGCAGCGTGGCAACCAGTTTTTGGAGAGTCGCGGCCAGCATCGGGTCGCGCGCCGTCGATTTCGCGACGGGCTCCGGGACGTCTTCCAAGCTCAGCCGGGGCCGCAACTTGCGCCGGCGCGATTCGTCGATGCACCGGTTGCTGGTTACGCGGCGCAGCCAGAACATCACATGCGCGGGCGATTCCAGCCGGTGAATGTTCTGATGCAGGTTCAGAAAAACATCCTGCGCCAGGTCCTCCGCCCAGGCCCGGTTGCGAAGGAAGTGATAGGCGAGGCTGAACACCATCGACTGGTGTTGCCGCACCACATCTTCGAATCGCTCCACAATAGCTAATTACGCATGGAAGGGGGAGGAGAATGCAATAAAACTCACTACTATAGAACGTGCAAAGATCGCGACAGCAAAAAAATTTGCAGGTTGCAGAAATGTGGAGAAGAGGCAGCCGTGACTTTCGAATCTCGATGCTCCTGGTACGTGGCGTACCTCCTCTACCAGACTCGGTCGCCCAACGCCGTTTATTCCGAAAAAGATCTGGTCCCGATTCAAGAGGACCTGATTTTGATAGAGTCTCAGGGCGCCGATGAGGCATACGCTAAAGTTATTGCCCTAGGAAACGCCGTCGGAGAGTTTGGCCAAGATTTGCTTGATGGGAAGCCGGATGCCTTTCTAGAGCTTGGGCTTAACAATCTCGGTTTACCGCCGCTTGAGTACGAAGGGAAAACACATGGCGATTCGCGGGAATCTCGCATTGCCGCATCACCCCTGGTGCATCCG
>JALYXS010000501.1 GCA_030946965.1 Acidobacteriota bacterium | reverse complement strand
GAGTTGCCCGAAGGATCGCTCGACGCTCACGATGTCGTTCGCCGAGGGGAAATCTCTCCCGATGCCGTGCGCGAAAAAGCGCGCTTCGTGATGGGTCTGATGTCCGGGCGGCTGCGCGGTCTAGGAGTGAGTTGGGATACGGTAACGGCTGTCGATGTCTATACGGCGCATCCCATCTGCGCCATGCTGGCCGAAGAGATCGTGCGGCCCATGGGCGCGTCGGCGATTCACGGCGTCACCTGGCACTATTCGCGGCCGCCCATTGTCTCGATCGAATTTGAGATGGACATGCGCGGCTGCGAGCGCGAATTGGTCGTGGAATAGCGTTAGTTCTCCAAGTAGGGTGTTAGCCAAGTGACAAACCGGCTTCAAGAATCATAGGCGGCATCGGCGGTATGGTCGAACTTGAGGAGATCGTCGAAGTCCATGCCGCCATGGTGCGCCGCATCGCGACCGTTTATGAACGCCATCCCGACAGGGTCGATGATCTGGTGCAAGATGTTTGGATCGCCGTCTGGCAGGCTCTACCCCGCTTGAATAACCCAGCTACTAATCGAGGCGGTGCGCGGCCTCCCTGAAAATCTCAAGGCAGTGGCGAGCCTTTATCTTGAGGATATGCCGGTAAAGGAGATCGCCCTTGCACTGGGGATCGGCGAAAGCAACGCCTCCGTGCGGCTCCACCGCGCAAAGCCCGGCACGCACCAACTGGTGCGGGATTTGCAGCGCCTGAACCGGCTGTATCGGCGGCTCGACCGCAGCGTCTTTGCGATGGTATGTGGCATCGCTATCCTGCTTGTCTTCGAGGAGGCAACCGGCCGCGTAACGTCGCATGGCATCCTCAGCGCGATCTGGATTCTGGGTCTTGTTATCGGAGTAGTCTGGCGCCGGCGCGTCGCCGCCGGCAGTTGCCGCCCATCCCCATCTCCACCTGATCCGGACGGGAGCGGCCGCGGCAGCTCTGATCGTTATGATGGCGACCGGCGCCATTCTGTCTCGTTCCAGGAGCCTTCAGGTTCGGGAGTTCAACGAAAAGCTGAGATCGATAGAAACCGGCTTGTAAGATTTGCGTCGATGGCGCGACTACAGTACTGACGGCTGACCGCAAAGGCAGTGCGATCCATCCCTTCAGGAGAGACTATGTTCAAAAAACGCAACTCAACCATCGCCATTTCTTTACGCCGCCGCCGCCATCATCTGTTTATTGCCCGTGTTCTACGCCCTATTCCGCCGCTCCGCTACCATGAGGAAGTGTTCGAACGGATAAAGCTATTCTTACTTCGCGACCGGAACCTGGCGGCGATTCTTGCCCTGGCTTTTCTCGCCACCACTTGCCGCTCGGACTCGGGCCGCATCGACCCCGTCCTCGCGCAGCTCGTCCCCGCCAACGCGATTTCGCTCTTCGGCGCGCGCATGGACCAGGTTAAAAGCACGCCGCTCTATCAGAAGTTGATCGCTCAGAAAAAACTTCCTCAGCTCGATCAATTTGCCTCCGAGACCGGCTTCGATCCGCGGCGCGACGTGCGCGATCTTCTCGTCGCATCGGATGGAAAGGACACCGTCGCTCTCGCCCGGGGAACGTTTCACCTGGGCAATCTGCAAGGCGTTCATAAATCGAATTACAAAGGCTATACGCTTTACACCCGCGACAATAATGGATACTCGCTGCTCGATGGCAGCACCGCCGTGGCGGGAACTCTCCCCGGTTTGCACGCCGCCCTCGATCGATACAAATCCGGGGCCCCCTCGGCGAACGCCGCGCTGCTTGCCCGGGCGGAAGCGATTCCCGGCCAATATCAGGTCTGGGCCGTTTCCGCGGGCGGCGCCGATTTTATCGCGCGCAATATGCCGCAAAGCGGAAACGGCGCCAACTTTTCAAAGATCTTCCGTTCCCTCGAAAATACGATATTTGAAGCGGACCTGCGGAATGGCTTGGACGCGATCGCGCAAGGCAACTGCCAGACCGCGAAAGATGCCAAAGATCTCGGCGACGCCGCGCGCGGCCTGGTCGGCTTCGGCCGTCTCAGCGTGCCCGAAAATCAGCCTGAGTTGCTCAAGCTCTGGGACGGCATCCACGTCGACCAGAAGGACAAAAACATCAACATCGCCGCGAAGATTTCGCGGGATCTTGTCGATAAGCTGGTGCAGATGGTTAACGCTGAAGCGTCGAAACCCCACCCTCGCTAATGTAATTCCGGTTCCAAGCCGGAATCTCCACCACCACGTCGCCTTTCACCACGCATTGACACCCTAGCCTTGAAGTTAACTGAAGATCCGCCGCTGTCTCCACGCGATCCTGCTCGTCTTCATCCATTTCGGATAGGTTCTCCATGCCTTTCTTCACCACCACATGGCAGGTCGTGCAGGCATTGTTGCCGCCGCACGCGTGATCCAAATGAAAATGATTATTCAGGGCGACATCGAGCAACGATTCCGGCTTTCCGTGGTCGCGGTACGGCAGCTTGCCGGATTCGAACTCAAACGTCGTTCCCGCGGGAAGGAAAGTCACTTTAGGCACACCCGATTATACCGGCGATGCGCTGCTGGATCGCGGGTTTGAGGTAAGCGGCTACTGATTTAGATGGAAACTGAGGTCGAGAACCGTGATCACATCCACGGCTTCTGAATTGAGTAGGCAGGGGTGTAGCGCCATTGTTTAGCTGCGCTGCGTGCGGCAGGCACCAACAAGAAGTCACCCTTAAGCACGTCGAAATCATAGCCCGACGCCTCGCACCAAGAGTTAGAAACCGCCCTCGTAGTTTCAGTTCCGGTACTCTCAGAAATCTCCGTTTTCAACACTGATGACGGGCGTTTGCGCTCGATCCAGCCTGTGTTGTGAGACAGGGAGAATGCCCATGCGCATCGGCTAGGCACGGGTTTCCACCGCCGGCCAGAATCCGGACTTACAGGAAGACGCCCTGAAGCCATCGAATACGCGCGCGATGAAGACACGCTGGTCGTGTGGAAACTGGACCGGCAACGCACGAACTGCTA
>JALYXS010000484.1 GCA_030946965.1 Acidobacteriota bacterium | reverse complement strand
GTTTCACCGAGCGCAAGCACCTGGATTTCCGCGCGGAGTTCTTCAACTTACCCAATCATCCAATTTTTGGCCAGCCCGGAACCACGGTCGGGACGCCCAGCTACGGGGTCATCAGTTCGACGAACCTGGATAACCGGCAGATCCAGTTCGCTTTGAAGCTGGTGTTTTAGGTCCGTCCCATACTGAACACCGGAAGGTCGATATGCCGGCCGCCGGAGGCGCACACCCTGCCTCGTTCCAGAACGCGACAGACTTTGATCATTTAGGCGCGCCAAACACTGGCCGTTGATTTGACAACCCCAAACCCGGTCCGCTATAGTTGCTGAAAATACTGGTTTGCCAGTGGATTGCTGTCACCCGCGCTTAACTTTTTCCCCCGTCAAGCCAAAGATGAATCAGCGAACCCCGGAGCACAGACGATGGCCGAAAACCAGAACATCGGAGAAATCGATTCTTCGGCATCGTTCGACGCGGAGGAATACGAACACCTCCTCGACGACTACAGCCATTTCGTGCCTCCGGCGGCAAACGAAGTTCTGCAAGGCAGAATTCTAAAAGTTACGCCGAAGGAAGCAATTGTCGACTTCGGCTCCAAGTCCGAGGGCCTTGTTCCAATCGAGCAGTTTCAATCGCAGTCGGGTGAAGTGGCCGTCAAAGAAGGCGATGTGATCGACGTGATGATCGATCACGGCGGCGAGCCCGTCGAGGGTTATGTCCTGCTCTCCCACAAGAAGGCTTCGCGCCTGCGCATCTGGGACGATCTCGAGAAGGCTTACGAAAATCAGCTCATCATCTCGGGGCACGTTCTGGGTCGCGTCAAGGGTGGAATTTCCGTGGACGTCGGCATTGAAGCGTTCATGCCCGGCTCCCAGATCGACACCCGGCCGGCGCGCAATCTCGATCAATTTATCGGTCAGGACATCCCGGTCAAGATCATCAAGATCAACCGCCGCCGCGGCAACTTGGTAGTCTCGCGCAAACTGGCGATCGAGCAGGAGACGGCGGAGCGGAAGGCCCTCACGCTGCAACAGCTTCAGGAAGGGTCAATCGTTACCGGAGTGATTAAGAACCTGACCGAATATGGCGCGTTCGTCGATCTTGGCGGCTTGGACGGCCTGCTTCACGTAACCGACATGTCCTACGGGCGCGTGGCTCATCCGTCCGAAGTGGTCCATGTCGGCGATGAGGTTACGGTCCAGGTTCTGAAGTACGATCCCAACAAGGAACGCGTCTCGCTCGGAATGAAGCAGCTCATTCCGGACCCATGGGAGAACATCGCCGAGCGCTATCCGATGAACATGCGCGTTGTCGGACGCGTGGTCAGCGTGGCGGATTACGGCGCGTTCGTGGAGTTGGAGCCCGGCGTGGAAGGCCTGATTCATGTGAGCGAGATGACTTGGTCGCGGCGCATGAAACATCCATCGAAGGTCGTAAAACCGGGCGACGAAGTCGAAACCGTGGTGCTTGAGGTTCATCCCAAGGACCGGCGCATTTCGCTCGGCCTCAAGCAGTTGGAAGCTAATCCCTGGACCACTATCGAAGACCGGTACAGCATTGGCTCCGTGGTGGAGGGCCGGGTGCGAAACATGACAGATTTCGGGGCCTTTATCGAGATCGAAGAAGGCATCGATGGCTTGGTGCATGTGTCCGATTTGTCGTGGACTAAACGGGTGCAGCATCCGTCCGAAGTATTGCGCAAAGGTTCGATTGTGCAGGCGGTGATCCTGGGCATCGACGCGCAATCGAAGCGGCTGTCGCTTGGGATCAAGCAGTTGCAGCCAGATGCCTGGGAGACCTTTTTTCAAGGGCACAACGTGAACGAGATCGTCCATGGCCGCGTGTGCCGGCTCGCCGGTTTCGGCGCGTTTGTGGAGTTGGCGGAAGGCGTGGAAGGCCTCTGCCATTTTTCCGAAGTGCCCGGGTATTCCGGCCGGAAATCCGAACCTCCGCCGCTTACGATTGGCGAAGAATTCGATTTCAAGATCATTCGCATGAGCGAAGCGGAGAAGAAGATCGGGCTCAGCCTGAAAGCAGTCGGCGAAGACCAGGACAAAGCGCGGCTTGACGACTACCAGCGGCAAGCGGCGGCCACGACATCGAGCCTCGAAGAATTCATGACCGGCAAGCGGCGCGGCTAAGGTTTCCGTGGAGCGCGCGCGTTTGCAAAATCGATTCGTTCACGCGATACTGAATTTCTCCCTAATCGATTGAGAAGACCGAATTTACGAAGCTCGTTATAAGCTACGGTAGAGAGCAGGAGCCGCCTGAAAATGACGAAAGCCGATCTAATTGAAGAAGTGTCCCGAGTGGTCGAGATGACGCGAAAGGAATCCGAAGTCATCGTCGAGGCGATCTTCGATAGCATTGTCAAATCGTTGCGTGGCGGCGACAAGATTGAAATTCGCGGCTTCGGCAGCTTTCGCACTCGGCAGCGCCAGCCGCGCGTGGGTCGGAATCCAAAGACCGGGACGCGCGTGGAAGTTCCCGCCAAGACAATCCCGTATTTCAAGCCGAGCAAAGAGTTAAAAGACGTTGTAAACAGCTCGCCTGCCCCGGCCGCATTAGAGCCGGAATCCCCGCGGTCGATCTAAGATCCGGTTCACGCATTTGGATCAGCTCTGGAGTCCCTGGCGCTACAGTTTCATTTCCAAGGGACAGCCGCCGGGCGGATGCGTATTCTGCGAGATCGCCGCGCATAATGCGGATCGCGACGATGCCAGGCACTTCGTTTTGCGGCGCGCGCGGTTCAATTTCGTAATCCTTAACCTCTATCCGTACACCAGCGGTCATTTAATGGTGGTGCCTTACGCGCACTTGGCGACCCTCGAGAATGCGCCGGAAGATACGGCCGCCGAGATGTTCCGGCTCACGCGCGAATCCGAGCGGCACCTGCGAACAGTCTACAAGCCCGAGGGCGTCAATATCGGCATGAACATCGGCGCGTGCGCGGGCGCGGGCATCGCCGGCCATATTCACATGCATGCGCTTCCGCGCTGGTTGGGAGATGCGAATTTCATGAGCGTGATCGGCGAAACGCGGGTGCTTCCAGAGACGCTCGAAACTACTTTCCGCAAGCTGCGCGCCGCGTTTGACGGTTCCCAAAACGAGCCATGAGCTTCGCGCGGCTGAAGGCGTATCTTCTGCCCGGCGCGGCGGAAAACGATCCGGCGTTCCGCGAGCAGTTGCTCCGGCTGAGCCATGAGAGGCTAAGCCTGCAATCCGTCCCGGTCGCGAGCGTGGGCCCGCGCTGACAATCGCCGCGGCAACCAAAGCCGCGCGCTCTGGCAGTTTGTTCCGTCTTGCTCGCAACGGCCGCGCTGTTCTGGTCGTCCGGCCAATCTTGACGCTGGGAGTTCTGATCGGAGCGTTCTATCTGGCGTCTTCCATGGTAGCGCGGCAAATCTTGATGTTGACCCTGCTCGGCACGGGGTTGAGCGCGCTGCTTTATGAGCAGCGGCGTTCGTCTTTTGAGGCTCACAAGGAGCCGCTCCGGTTGGCGGCGACCGCGGTATCGGTCGGGCGCCTGGCGACCGCGCTAACGCATGAGCTGAACTCTCCGCTTGGCACGCTGAAAAGCGCGGCCGCTCCCGGGCAACAGGCGGGCCTGGTCGCGACGCAAGCGGAATTGCACCGGTCGGCGCGCCAATCGGCTGAACGTCTATCCCAGGTGATCGCGCGATTGCAGCGGTTCATCGAACTCGAGAACGACGAGAAGAGGCCGGCCGGCGTGAACGACTTGATCCGCGATGCGGCAATTTTATTTGAACCGGAGCTCAGCGGTCAGATCCGGCTCCAATGCGACCTGCAACCATTCCCTTCCTTGTCTTGTAATCCGCGGCAGTTGAACGCCGTGTTTTCGAGCCTGATCGGTAACGCCTTGGAAACTATTTTCGA
>JALYXS010000479.1 GCA_030946965.1 Acidobacteriota bacterium | reverse complement strand
GCTTTCTGATAATTCGCTTCCGCCTCGCGAACGCGAGCTTGCGCCGTGGTCAAGCGCGCTTGCGCCGCCGAAATTTCCGATTCCGATGAAACGACGGTGGCGCGAGCCTCTTGCACCCCGGCGTTCGCGCTCGAAATCTGACCGGCGGTGTTAGTGCGCGTGATGGGAATGTCGGACTGGCTCGCCTGCAGCATCGCCTCGGCTTGCGCCACGTCCGCGCGGGCCCGGTCCAGGGCAACGTTGTAATCGCGCGGATCGATCTGAACCAGAACATCGCCTCGCTTCACCACTTGGTTATCCTCCACATTGACCGCGGTCACCGTGCCGCCGAGCTTCGCGCTAATCGGGTCGATGTGCCCGTCAATTTGCGCATCGTCGGTCGATTCACGGCCTTGGTAATGGAGCCAAATGAAGAAGCCTCCCACCGCGAGGACAAGCACGCCCGCGCCCAGCAATATCCATCTCTTGCTTCCCATAACTACGGCTTCACTCCCAATAAGAATTGCTGAAAACTTTTCTCTACCATGCCCAGATTCCGCGCCAGCAGGGCTTTCGCGACGTTGAAAGCGTAAAGGCTCGAGATCGAATTCTCATTCGCGGAGGCCAGCGCTTCTTGCGCCTGCACCACTTCGATGTTGCTCGCCACCCCGGCAGCGAACCGGTCGCGCGCCTGCCCGACTTGCTGTTCGGCCAACTGCAAGGCCGTGCGCGCGACCTCGATGCGATCGCTGGTGGATTTCACGTCGAGAAACGCTTTACGAAGATCGAAATCGATGCGGCCGCGCAGCTCTTCAAATTGCGCCCGCTCGCGCTCGAGATCCGCATCGGCTTGCAACACATCGGCGCGCACGCGGCCGCCTTGGAAAATGGGGATGCGCAAACTCCCCGCTACCGAAAAAGTTCCGTGCGTGCTGTCGACGCGCTGGCCGATGGTTCCGTAATCGGCATTTAACGCGAGCGATGGAAGGCGCTCGTCTCGCGCCGCTTTCCGGGTAAGCTCGGCGGCTCGCACGCGCGCCGCGGCGCTTTGGTAATCGGCACGCGAGGCGTAAGCTTTTTGAAGCGCCTCGTCTAGCGAAACGGGAGGAGCGGGCGCGTATGGCAGCGGATCGCTCAACCGGAAAATCTGCGCCGGGGGCAGGCCGATGGCGCGTGCCAGATCGAGCTTTTGCTTTTCAAATTCATTGCGATAGAAGATGAGCCGCTGCTGCTGGCTCTGTAGCTCGACCTGTGACCGAAGTACCTCAATCGCCGGCACGACGCCCGCATTCTTGAAATCCACGGCCTGTTTGTACAGCGCATCGGCGGTGTTCACCTGGGCTTGAACCGAAGCGATCCGGCTCTCGCCGGCAATGGCCTGCAGATAGAGATTCGCCACTGCCAAGACAACCGTATCGCGCGCGTTCCGGTACGAAAGATTAGCCGCTTTAATGTTCTCGCTACCGGCGCGTGAGTTGTCGATCGCGTTGAAATCGAGAACGGATTGCGTCAGAAACGCCCGAGCATCGTAAACGCTGAACGGACCTACAACCGCCGGCACGCCGGGAAACCCCGAGAAACCGAAAGCCGCCAGGTTGACCTGCTGCTCCGTGGCGGAAGTTCGCGTCGTGAGATTCGGCAGAAGATTGCTCAGAGCGCGCCACCGGGCGGCCTGCGCGGAACGCGTGTCCTGGTTGCTCAGCAAACCGCCCAAATTATTCTTGAGTCCGCGTGAAATGGCGTCCGCTAGCGAGAGCGGCAGCTCGCCGGGAACGACTTTGCCCGAGATCACCGATCCTTCATAATTCTGGTCCAGGCGAATCTGCGGTATTTCGGGCGTGCGCGTTTGCTGCCCCAGTCCGGGTGCCAGCGTCATCATTGCCGTAAGAAGTATTCGTTTCACTTGCCCATGCCCTTCCAGATCAGGTCGAAAAGGAACTCTACGTCCTCGCCCGCGCCGGTTTTCCTCCCGCCGAGCAAGCGCTGAACGATCAGCGCGCGCGTCATGTCATATATCGTTAGAGCCAGAGAATCCACCGGGAGATTCCGTATTTTGCCGCTCCTGGCGGCGTTGCGGAGCGTTTTTTCGAGCGCCTTGGCCTGTTGCAGATACAAATCGCGGAAATCTTCCGGCACGTGGGCCGGACAAAGCAGGATGTTGCTGAACTCGGAATGATAAATCCTGAAAAAATCGCTGTTCTCCTCGAAGTACCGCACGCGGGTGTCGATAAACGTCCGCAGTTTGTCCTGGATCGTCCGCTCCTTTTCGACCCGCCGGTTGGTTTCCTCGTTTATCGCTTGAATACCTTGCTTCAGCGCCGCAAGATAGATGTCGCGCTTGGATTTGAAGTAGAGATAAAGGGTCCCTTTGGCTACATCCGCCGCATCGGCAACGTCGTCTAGAGTGGCCGCGTTGAAACCCTTTTCGGCAAACACCCGGCGAGCCGCCTGGAGAATCTCCGCCGAGCGGAATTCAGTGACAACCTCGTGTTTTGTCTTGTTCGGGACAGTCATGGATAATGGAATGACTAGCCAGTCATTCCATTAAACTATGATCCTAATTTATCGGACGGTAGATTGCAACAACTGAAGTTATTCCGGCGGGCGTGCGATTCCCCAAAAAACAGGTTAGAAAAAACTATGAATAAACTTACAAAATCTACTATACTGTGGTGGATCAGCCTCTTCAAATGACTGAAAAGCTAGACTTACCACACGGTGGCCCCGTCCGCTCCACTTCTTCCGGCGGGCTATTCAATGGTTTCTTCGCGCCCGGCACGAAGCGGGTATACCAAAAAAACAGCCTGATCGACTCCCGTGCGCGCGGCGTATTCGATCTCATGGCGCGCGCCTGCGAAGCCGACGTTTATCCGTATCAGCTGGCGCTCGAAAGCCGCTCGGGTCCGCGTGTACAAGCCGAAGGCCGCGAGATGCTAATGCTTTCCTCGTACGATTACCTCGGCTTGATTGGCGACCCGCGCGTGGATGCCGCGGCCATCGACGCCGTTCGAAAATATGGGACCGGAACGGGCGGCGCGCGGATGCTCACCGGAACCATCAGCTTGCACCGCGAGTTGGAAAGGGAACTCGCCGCCTTCAAGGGAGCCGATGAGGCGATCACATTCAGTTCGGGGTATTTGGCGAATCTGGCCGTGGTGGCCGGTCTACTCACGCCGCAGGACCGCGTGATTCTGGACGCTCTATCCCATCGAAGCCTCCTCGATGCCTGCCGGCTGGCGGGCGTGCAGATCCAGCGGTATCGTCACAACGATCTCAAATCGCTTCGCCGCGAGCTCGAATCCGGACTCTCGGCGCGGCGCACGTTGATCGTCGCCGATGGCGTGTTCTCGATGGATGGCGACATCTGTCCTCTGCCGGAAATCATCGAACTCAAAAAAGAGTTCCGCTGTCTGCTGATGATCGACGAATCGCATGCTTTGGGGATTCTCGGCGAGAACGGGCACGGCACGGACGAACATTTTGGAACGGGAACCGCCGACATCGATATCTGGACTGGCTCTCTTGCCAAAGCCGTTCCGTCGAGCGGCGGATTTATCGCAACTTCGCAGGAGATCGCGATTCTGCTACAGCACGCCGCGGCCCCGTTCATCTTCTCGGCGGCACTCTGTCCGGCGGCGGCGGGCGCGGCGTGCGCCGGCCTCGCCATTCTGAAGAGCGAACCCGAGCGGGTCGGGCAACTGCGGAACAGCGCGACCTTTCTGAGGAACGGATTGCGCGAACTGGGCTTCGATGTGGGCCCGTCCGCGTCGCCCATCATCCCGGTGATTTTCCCCGACGAGACCTTGACTGCAATGTTCGCCCGGCGTTTGCGCGATGTCGGCATTCTGATTTCGCCCATCATGTTTCCCGCCGTTCCGCAGGGCACGGGCCGGTTGCGGATCTGCGTAACCTCGGGCCACACAGCCGCGGATCTCGAATTCACTTTAGACGCTTTCCGCCAACTGCGTTCGTAAGAGTTCCGCGAGTTCCCGCATGGCCGTCCTGGTGACCGGCGCAAGCGGATTTTTGGGTGGCCGCCTCGCGCAGGTGTTGTCCGCGCGCGGCGAGCGAGTGCGTATACTGGTTCGCGCCGGCCATCGCACGAGTAATGCTCCGCGGCACCTCGCGGATTTACCCATCGAGGTAATCGAAGGCAGCCTGTCCGATACGGAGGCTCTCGTGCAAGCGGTCCGGAACGTCACGCACGTGTATCACTGCGCCGCGTGTTCCACCGATTGGGCGCCCTGGAAAGTCTACTACGAAGCGAATGTGGCGGGCGTGCGGAATCTGCTGCAAGCGGCCGCTGAATCGGCGAACCTGCGGCGCTTCTTGCATGTGAGTACGACCGACGTGTACGGATATCCGCGCGTGCCCTGCGACGAATCGCACCCGCTAGTCCACACGGATCTGCCTTACAACCGCACCAAATGCCTTGGTGAAGAGAGCGTCTGGGACGCATCGCGGCGCGGCGGGCTGCCCGTAACGGTGGTCCGGCCGGCGACCATCTACGGGCCGCGCGGGAAAGAGTTTGCGATCGGCATCGCTAAGCTAATACGGCAGAGATTGATGGCGGTGATCGATGGCGGCCGTTCGCCGGGCGGTTTCTGCTATGTGGATAACGCGGTCGACGCCGTCATCGAAGCGGCGGCGGCATCCGGGACCGACGGCCGGGCTTATAACGTGTCCGACGGCACGGGCGCGACGTGGCGAAGCTACGTTGACGCGATTGCCGACGGGATGGGCGAAAAACGGCCCTGGATCGATCTTCCTTCGGCGGTCGCCTATCCGATCGCCCGCGTTCTCGAAGCGCCGCATCGCTTCGCGCGCATGCCCGGACGCCCGCTGCTCACGCGCCACGCAGTTTTGCTGCTGTCTCGCGATCAAGAGTATCCGATAGCCAGGGCAAAACGCGATTTCGGCTTTTCACCCGCGGTGAGTTTCGAGCAGGGCGTGGCGCGCACGGTCGAATGGCTAAGAACGTCAGGCGCATAAACTGTTAGCGGTGAATCGTTGGGGAGATGCAAGTCCCTTGCCATTTCACGATCGCGACGCCGGTGAAAATCACTAGCATTGCGATCGCTTCCCCCATCCCGAACGGCTCGCGATAGAACAACCACCCGAGCGAGACCGCCACAATCGCGTTTACATACGGGTAAATCGAGACAATAGCCACGGGCAACTTGTCGAGCGCATAAGCATAGGCGCTGTACCCCACAATCGAACCGAACGTGACCAGATACAGAACCGCGGCAACGCCCCGCATGGTCCACGCAATCGGATGCGAAGGCAGCAACAGCGCGAACGGCAGGATCGCAATGCCTGCGGCTAGCTGCTGCACGGCTCCAATCACCACCGGGTGCGCGCGATCCGGCTGACGCTTTTGAAGGATAGAGCCGAGCGACCACGATACGCATCCGATTTGGGTAATGGCAAATCCAGCGACCGCGCCGCTCCTTAACCCGTGTGAGCCTAATGCGGGCGTAAGTAGCAGCGCGGTTCCCGAGAAGCCCACAATCATGCCCAGAATCGTAGGCCCGTGAAGCGGCGCGCCGCCCGCGACAAGCGCCTCGATCCCGACCAGCCAAAACGGAGAGATCGTTATAAACAAGCTCGCGAGGCCGCTCGGAATCAACAACTCGGAATAGGCCAGCGCGCCATTTCCGATGCCCAGGATCAGCACTCCGCAGAGCGATGCCATCGCCAATTCGCGTCCGCGCGGCAAGTGGGCGCCGCGAAGGATGGACGCAGCTACCATTAGGCCGCCGGATAACAAGAACCGCATCGAGACCAACACGGCGGGCGGAAACGACTCGAGGGCGATGCGAATCCCCAGGTAAGTCGTGCCCCAGAAAAAGCAAACTGCGGCTAGCGCGAGGTAAGCCTTCGGCGCGGTTCGCGCGGCTGTGTCTGGCAAATGACAGGTTAGCAAGACAGTTAACGACATGTGCCAACATGAAAGGTTGATCGTTACACTCACCGTAAATCCGGCCATCGACCGCACCCTTACGGTCGACCGCCTTGCCTTCGAAAATCGCTCGCATATTCTGTCGAGCAAAGACAGTCCGGGCGGCCGCGGCATCAACTCTTCGTGTGTCATCCACTCTTTCGGCGGCGAAACTCTCGCGATCGTCCCGGCGGGCGGCAGCGCCGGTAAGCGGTTCGAAGCTTTTTTGAAGGAATGCGGATTCCCCGTGGAAGTCGTGCCCGTTCGCAACGAAATGCGCACCAATCTGACGGTCACGGACCGGCACGGACTCACCATGAAACTCAACGAACCCGGGCCGATGATCGAAAAGGGCGAACTCGCGAAAATCGAGAAAGCAGTCCGGGCGAAGCTCGATCAGGCAAGCTGGCTGATGCTGTGCGGGAGTCTGCCTCCGGGCGTGCCGGCCAACTTCTACGCGCAACTGATTGCGGCCGCGCGCAAACGCGACGTTAAGACTCTGCTCGATACCGATGGCGAACCGTTAATCGAAGGCATCGAAGCCAAGCCGACAGTGGTCTCGCCCAATCAGCAGGAGGCCGAACAGCTTCTGAATACGGCGCTACTCACCCGGACCCACTATGTTCAAGCGGCGGACCGCATCCTGACTATGGGCGCGCAATCGGTGATTCTGTCGCTCGGAAGCCGCGGCGCGGTGGCTGCTTTTTGCGGCCGGATGATCGAAGTTCTGCCGCCGCGGGTGGATGTCCTCTGCCCCATCGGCTCGGGCGACGCGATGGCGGCCGCATTTCTCTGGGCCATGGAAAACAAGGACGATTATAAGGATGCCGTGCGCTGGGGCGTGGCGGCGGGGACGGCGTCGGCGAAGTTGCCGGGCATGAAATTCGCATCTTTGCAGGAGACCCGGGAAGTGTATAAAGACGTCGAAGTGCGGCGGCTTTGAAAACCAGCCTGGTTCGCTCCGCCGGTATTGTTTCCGCCGCGGTCTTTCTCAGCCGCATCACTGGATTGGTGCGCGAGACCGTGATGGCGCGCCTGTTCGGCGCGAGTGAAGTTTACGACGCCTATGTGCTCGGCTTCCGTATCCCCAACCTGACGCGCGATCTGTTCGCCGAAGGCGCGCTTTCCTCCGCCTTCGTCCCCGTGTTCACGAAGTATCTTTCAAATCAGGGCAAGGCCGAAGCGCGAAAACTCTCGAACCTGGTGGGGACTGCGCTCATCGTAATTGCCGGCTCTTTTTGCGTGCTCGGCATGATTTTCGCTCCCCAATTCGTGGAGTTGCTGGCCGCGCCTTTTCACGCCGTTCCGGGGAAGTTTGAATTGGCCGTCCAATTGACCCGCATCATGTTTCCGTTCCTGTTATTGGTCGCGCTAGCGGCGCAGGCGATGGGCGTGCTGAATGCGTGCAACCAGTTCGGCATCCCGGCGCTTTCCTCGACGTTCTTCAACGTGGGATCGGTTACGGCGGGCCTCATCCTGGGATACTGGGCGGGCCCGCGCTTCGGCATCACGCAGATCATGGGGATGGCTTACGGAGTGGTGTTCGGCGGGGCCGTGCAGTTGCTGTTTCAAGTACCGAGTCTCATTCGCGCCGGCTTTGCCTTCCGGCCCCAAATCGACTTCTCTCATCCAGGACTGCGGAACGTTCTTCGGCTGATGGGGCCGGCGGTGCTGGGCAATGCATCCGTGCAAATCAATGTCATGGTGAACACCAAATTCGCCTCGGGCATCACCGACGCGGCCGGGCACGTCATCAACGGACCGGTAAGCTGGCTGAGCTACGCGTTCCGGTTCATGATGCTGCCGCTGGGCTTGTTTGGCGTCGCGATTGCATCGGCAACGCTGCCGGCAATTTCACGCAGCGCCGCGTCCAACAACATGGCCGAGTTCCGGCAGACGCTCTCGCGCTCGCTTTCGCTGGTGCTGCTTTTGACTGTCCCGTCTTCGGTTATCCTCGCCGTGTTGGGAAGAAGCATGATCGCGGTGGTGTATCAGGGCGGGTATTTCACCGCTTCGGACACGCATCAGACCGCTTTGGCGCTTTCCTGTTATGCGCTCGGGCTGTCCGGATATTCGGCGCTGAAAGTGCTCGCGCCGGCGTTTTATGCCCTGAACGATGCACGCACGCCGATGATCGTGAGCATGATTTCCGTCGCGATCAATTACGCGACCGCGACGACCATGGTGCGTGTCGCGGGACT
>JALYXS010000437.1 GCA_030946965.1 Acidobacteriota bacterium | reverse complement strand
CGGATGCGAGGAGTGTAACTCGGGTGACTCACGCCTAACGATTGAAACATGCTGAACAGCCCGTGGTACAGATGCATGCACAATAGGATCATCGCAACGATGTAGGCGATGGAAACAATTGGCTGCTGGAAGCCGTGAACCACGTTGTCATACACGCTGCCTTCCTGATAGTTCGGCTGCAACACTCCAAACGTGAACTGCAGCAAATGATAGACGATGAAGGCGGCGACGATCGGCCCGCTCCACATCATCGTGCGCGAGGCGTAGCTCGAATGCGATCGATCCGTACGAGTATATGGTACTGGCCGCGCCATTTGTTTCAGCCGCGTGAGTTGAATGGAGGCCACGATGTGGAGGATAACCGACGCTAGCAAAATCAGCCGGACCGTCCACAACAGCGCTGGTTCCACGTGCAAAAAGGCCGCATAAGCGTCGAGTTTTTCGCGCCCTTGGAAGATCTGGAGGTTTCCAACCAGGTGCCCTGCGACGAAACCAAAAAGGATGACACCGGTGACCGCCATAACCGCCTTTTTGCCCACCGATGTGTCGAAAAAAAGCAATTCGCGGTGAACGCGGCTCTCCGCGGCTACAGAACTCGTTGCTAATCCCATTTTGCTACACCCATGTTAATCTGAAGGCGCTATGGCTGCGGCGACGATAGGGTTGACCATCGACGATTTCGAGAAGCTGTCCGATGAGGAAGCTCACTACAAAGAGCTAGTCAATGGAGAACTCATCGACGTGTCTGGAAACAGTCCTCAACATATTTATCTTCGAGAAAAGCTCGCTCTGGAAATTGGGAAATGGCTGGAGCGGCACAACCTGGGAATGCTGCTTCCCGAACAAGAATACGATTTTGGCGGGAATGCCCACGGCCCGGACCTAACGTTTTTTCGTACCGGGAAAATTCCCCTGATAAATTGGAAGCGCCGCGTTCAACGTTTCGTTCCCGATCTCGCAATTGAAATTGCCTCCCCTAACGATACTTACAGCTCGCTAATGGGCAAGATCCGCCGCTATCGCGCTTGCGGTGTCGAGGAAGTGTGGCTCTTCACTCACGACCCGCTGCAAGCCGAAGTATTTTCGGCGCAACGCAATGTGATCTATTTCGAAAATGACGTTTTCAATCCGGCCACGCTCGAAGGGCTTAGCATTCCGCTGCGCCAGCTTTTTGAATTACCGGCCTGACGTTTTCAACATCGGACGCAGCGTCAGATTCACGAAAATCATTAGCACGGAAGCCGCCGGAATCACCAAGAGCGCATTCCGTAAACCTTTCGGGTCCGTTCCCGCCACCGCGCCGATCAATTTCGAACTGATTGCCAAGCCGATCCAACCGCACGTAATCGCGATGCCCATCGCGGTCGCCGTCATGCGCGGGAATGCGTCGCCGACCATTGCCAGCGTGGTTGGAAACACGGGCGCCATCGCCAGACCGGCGCAAAATACCAGGATTCCCGCCGTGACGGGATCGCTCGTTTGCAACATGCCGTAAGTTGTCCCGGCCATCAGGATCGAGGCGAACAGCGTTACCGTTGGCGCGGAGACTTTAATCAAGATCGGGGAAACCAGAACACGTCCCGTCGCCAATCCAAGCGCGAATCCGAATGAAAGAATTTTCAGTGCGCTCGCTTCCGGCACTCCCTGCGCCACCAGATGTTTGGCGAGCCAGTTCCACACGCCAACCTCACAGGCGACGTATAGAAAGAGAAAGATCGACAGCAAAAACAAAGCCGGCCGTCCGAGCAGCCGCGCCGCTTCGCCGGCCTTGAATCCGCGCTCGCCGCTTGGCGGCGGCATGGGCGTAAACACGTACAAGAGCAATGTCGCGGCGCTAAGCGCGGCGATCAGATAGCACAGCGCGATGGTGTTGCCCGCGAAAAAGAATGCCCCGATAAACGGCGTGGCAAATCCGCCTAATCCGAAAAATAAATTCAGCAGGTTCAGCGTCGTCGCGCGCCGGTCTTCGCTGATATCGCTGACCAGAGCGTTCGCGCCCGTCACGATGATTCCGCCGCCAAGCCCTAGCAGAAGCATGGCCGCGACGATAGCCAGATAACCCGGAACTTGGGGCAATGCGAATAGCGCAACGGTGACGAGCGCCAATCCGATGAGCAGCCCCGTTTTCTTCCCCTTGTTATCGATCAACGGGCCAACGGAAAGCGATGCGATGATCAATCCGATCGCCTGGACCGAAGCGATGGTTCCGTTCTGATCGTTGGAGAGTCCGAAGCGCTTCGACAACTCCGGAAGCAGCGTGCCGAGCACGGCCGCGATCATCCCGTAAACCAGAATGGCCAGAATCGCGGCGGGAATCAGGCGGCTTTTCGATACGGCGGCAGGCATAAGCTGCTGATCGTATCAGAAGAGCTAAGTGAAGCGATACTTATTTGTCTTGTCGTCCCAATAAACTTTCTTGTCGTTCTTGAACGAAAGCGTTGCGAGGTGCCCGGAAATGGCTGCCTGCTGGCCCACGTTTGGCGGCGCGATCGGCTTTTCATTGCCGCGCACCGACTCGATGAAGTTTTTGACGTGATTGACCACTCCGTCTTCTTCGCCGAAATCCTTGGGGCCATTCAGGTGAACCTCGGGCCGCCCCTTGGCTTGAGCGGTACCGTGCTCCTCGGGGTAGAAGTACAAATCCTTGCGGTTCAGGACCTCAATGGTGCCTTCGTTGCCCATGAGTTCTTCGCCGTAGCCGTAATGGTCGTTGCCGAAATAGCAGCTATAATTTATTTCGAAATTCTGAGGATATTCGTAGATCGCGCTCAACGTGTCCGGGACATCACGATCGTCGCTCGCATCGGTCCAGCGATACCTTCCGCCGGAAGCCATGCAGGTGCTCGGAACGGTCTTGTCCAGCATGAAATTGACGATGTCGGTTTGATGCACCAATAGATCGGTCGAAATACCGCCCGAGTAGTCCCAATACAGCCGCCATTGATAATAACGTTCCAGGTTGAATTCGCGCTTGGGAGCGGAGCCGAGGAAGCGATTCCAATCCGTATTTTGCGGATTGGCGTCCGGTGGAATTTTGTAGCGCCACGCCGGCTGATCGGGCGGCGAATTTCGATACCAGAACGCGCGAACGTAGTGGCAATCGCCAATCATCCCTTGCTGCACCATCTCCTTCGCCTTGCGATACAAGGACGAGCTGCGATTCTGCGTTCCAACCTGAACGACCTTGCCCGATCTTTCCCACGCTTTCACCATTTCGAAACCCTCTTCGATGGTGTGGGCAAGGGGCTTCTCAACATAAATGTTCTTGCCGGCCTTGATGGCGGCCATGAACATCGGGTAATGCAGATGCTCCGGCGTCATGATGAACACCGTGTCGATCTCTTTGTTGTCCAGCACCTTCAAGTAATCGTTAAACGCCTCGGGAGTGTTGCCGCCGAGCGTCTGGACCTCGTCTTTGCCCTGAGCCAGGCGCCCGGTAAACGTGTCGCAGACGGCGAGAACCTTGACGTTAGCGGCATTGCCCTTGTACATCTGCTTCAAAACGTGAGAGCCGCGCGAGCCGAGGCCGATCCAGCCGATATTCACCTTTTCCGTCGCGGCGCGCGCGGTCTGCGAAGCAGGCAAGGCCAGTGCCGCGGCACCCGCCTTCAGGAAATCCCGACGACCGTAATCTTCCGCCATGAGTTTCACCCCGAAACGATTTTATGATTTGAGGCGCGGGAACGCAAACCCGCATCACGCTCTCATGCCGGCGCTAGAATTACAGGCATGAAGGCTACGCTGGTCTCCGTTGACGAGTACCTGCATTCCAGCTATGAAACCGACTGCGATTACGTCGATGGCGAGCTGGCGGAGAGAGAGGTGGGTGAACGGGATCACAGCGAATTGCAGGGTTATATCCACGCGTATTACTTATCGCGCAGGCGCAAGTGGGGAGTGTACCCGTTTGTGGAACAACGGATCAGGATCGCGGAGCGCCGTTATCGTGTGCCCGATATCTGCCTGATGATTGGCCGCCCCTCCGAACAGATTTTCACTGGCGCTCCCCTTGCCGTCTTCGAGATTCTCTCACCGGAAGATCGCATCGGCCGTGTTCAGGCGCGGATCGCAGATTTCTTGAGTATTGGCGTGCGCTACGTTTGGGTAATCGATCCTAAGACGCAACGCGTGGACGCACACGGTAGGCACGGCAGTTATGAGGTGACGGACGGCATTCTGCGAACCGCCGATCCCGATACCGAACTACGCCTCAGGCAAATATTTAAAGAAATCGCGGCCGATTAATGGTGCGGAGTTAATGGTGAAGAGATGAAATCGACACTAATTTCCGTTGACGAGTACTTGCACTCCAGCTATGAAGTTGATTGCGACTACGTTGAGGGCGAACTGATTGGGAGAAACGTGGGGGAACGGGATCACGGTGTTTTGCAGGGGAATATTTACGCATATTATTTAGCGCGCAAGCGTGAATCGGGCTCGCACCCATTCATCGAGCAACGCGTTCGGATTTCCGGTACGCGCTATCGCGTACCCGATATCTGTCTGACCGTAGGCGACCCGCACCAGCAGATTTTCACTGCTCCTCCACTCGCCGTTATTGAAGTGCTCTCTTCCGAGGATCGCATCAGCCGCGTTCAGGCGCGGATCGACGATTTCTTGAGTATCGGGGTGCGCTACGTTTGGGTGATCGATCCTAAGACGCGCCGTGCGGACGCCCATGATGCGCAAGGTAGCCATGAGGTGATGGATTGCATTCTGCGAACCGCCGATCCCGATACCGAACTGCCCCTTCGGAAAATCTTCGAAGAGATTGCGGCCGATTAATGGTGCAGAGATGAAATCGACACTAATTTCCGTGGAAGAGTACTTGCATTCCAGCTATGAAGTCGACTGCGATTACGTCGATGGCGAGCTAGTGGAGAGGAATGTAGGCGAAAAAGGGCATGGAAGATTGCAGGGCGCGATTTACTCTTACTATTACGTTCGCCGGCGCAAAACGGGCATACATCCTTTCATCGAACAACGCTTGCAAGTCTCCGCGACGCGTTTTCGGGTCCCCGATGTGTGTTTGACCGTGGGTGAGCCTCCGGAAGAAATCTTCACAAGCGCTCCGCTTGCGGTGGTCGAGGTGCTTCCCCCCGAAGATCGCATCAGCAGCATGCAAACTAAGATTGACGACTACATTCGCATGGGTGTTCGCTACATCTGGGTGATTGATCCGGTCAGCCGCCGGGCTTACTCACATTCATCCGAAGGAAGCTCCGAGATTAAGGACGGCATTTTGCGCACTACCGATCCCGGCTCGGAACTGCCTCTCAACGAAATATTCGACGAGATTGACGCCGATTGACCGGAACCGCCAGCCTTTTCCCCGAGCTTGACCGGCAGCCGCTCGCTTTCACCACTGGGATTCTGCCATCGCAAACACTCCGGCATCT
>JALYXS010000431.1 GCA_030946965.1 Acidobacteriota bacterium | reverse complement strand
AATTTCCGAACCGGCACATCCCGACGATGAAGCCGGGCGTCCCGGGCTTCGATTCCGAGCGGTCGCGGGGCGTCGGCGGCAAGACGATGCTCTGGAACGCCGTGGCCTGGCGGTTGAGCCATCGCGATTTTAAGGGGCGTTCCCTTGATGGCGCGGGACAGGATTGGCCCATCGATTATCCCGATCTCGCGCCTTACTACGATCGGATCGAGCGCGAAGTGGGCGTGTGCGGCAACCTCGATCATTTGGAAGATCTTCCGGATGGAATTTTTCTTCCCCCGGTTCCCATGAAATGCAGCGACGAGATTATCCGCCGCGGCGCTCAGAAGCTTGGGCTCAAAATAATTCACGTTCGCAAGTCCACGCTGTCGGTGGCGAGCAAGACCCGGCCGGCATGCCACTTCTGCGGAAACTGCATGGCGGGGTGCGACGTGGCCGCGAAATACAATTCGGCCGATGTCCACATGATTCCGGCGCTTAAAACGGGCAAGCTCGATATCCGGCACGATTCGGTTGTGCGCGAGATAGTCGTCTCGGAAGAGAATAAAGCGACTGGCGTGCGGTTCCTCAATCGCACGACGCTGGCCGAAGGCGAAGTGAAGGCGCGGACGGTGGTGGTGGCATGCGCTTGCGCGCAGAGCGTCTCTTTGCTGCTGATGTCGAAATCGCGGCGGTATCCGAACGGCCTGGCGAACTCGAGCGGGGAATTGGGGCGCAACTTCATCCCGCACTTCACTGGCGGCGTGCAAGCTTTCTTGACGGACCTGATCGGCAAGCCGGCGACGGACGACGAAGGCTTCCTCGATCACGCCTATCTTCCTTCCTTCATGCACGCGCGCAAACGGGATTACGCTCGCAGTTTCGGCGCGCAGTTCAACTATCAAAACCGGCGCGCGGTGGGCTGGGCCAGAGCGATGCCGGGATTCGGGAAGGGCTATAAGGAGGCGGTGAAAGATCGCTATCCGGCGTTCGTGACGTTTTCGCCGTACGGGGAGATGTTGCCGAATAAAGATTCATACGTCGATCTCGATTACGAGAAGAAAGACGCATACTGTCTTCCGCTGACGCGGCGGCAAGTGTCGTGGAAGGATAATGACTGGAAGATATTTAACGACATGAACCGGTGGTCGGTGGAAATCTTGAAGTCCGCGCGCGCGGAGATTCTTTCCGTTTCGCCGCAGCCGGCGACCAATCACGAATTGGGCGGATGCAGAATGGGATCGGACGCGCGCGCGTCGGTGGTGAACGCGGATTGCCGCACGCACGACGTCCCGAATTTGTATGTGGTGGATGGAAGCGTGTTTCCGTCGGCCTCGGAGAAGAATCCCACACACACGATCATGGCGCTAGCGGCGCGCACGGCGGACAACATAGCGGAACGTCTAAAAAGGGGAGAGATGTAAACGTCGAGCAATGTGGCGCACGCACCCTTGCGTGCCGCCACATTTTTATTAAAATTTTCCACTATAAAAGAGATAACTGCCCGCTCTTCTTCTTCCGGCCGTCGAAAACGCTTCTGCCATCTAGCGAAGCCGAAATAGCCTGCTCATGTGCAACGATGCCGGCAAAATCCGCCTCAGGCCGATATCGCTCTCCAACCGCGACAACAAACCGGTCCAGCCGTTTCAACCCGTCCATTTTTTCCGTGTCTCCCAACCTCGCGCTATCGAGCGACCTCCGCAGCACTCCTATCGATTCATCGTAGGTTTTGAGCGGCACGGGAAACGGGTGCCGGTCTTTGCCTCCCAACGCAAACGAAAACCGGGCGGGATCGGAGAACCGGTTCGGCGCGCCATGCACTACCTCCGCGATCAGCGCCAGCGATTGCAGCGTGCGCGGCCCCAGATTCTCAAGCAGCAGGAGCGAGGCGAAATCGCGAAGGTCCCGCTCATATGCTACAGCCAGCACGGCGCCCAGACGTTTCAAATCGACATTTTGGGCGCGCACGTCATGATGCAGAGGAGCGTTATATTGCCGCAGCTCGCGAAGCGTCGTCTCAGGCGGCTGTCGCGCGATCGCCAACAGCGCGTCCTGCGCCGGCTGCGCGCGGGAATCAACCAAGTTCACGATCGCGCCTAGAGACTCGCCAACAATGCCGGTGTGCGGGTCGCAAACGAAATCGCGAACCGTGGCCGAATGCCAATGATAGCGGCGCGCCAGCTTGCTCTCAGTGTTCATGCCTTGCTGCACCACGGCCCATTCGCCGGACGCGCTAACGATAAATCCATGTAAATAAATCTGGAAACCATCCACGATGGCGTTGTTATCGATCTTGGCCGTCAAACGGCTGGCGCGGACGAGCGTTTCCGCATCGAGAGACGTGCGTTCGCCCACGGCCCGAAGTTCATCGGGCGTGTTGCGCGAGTGCTTTCCGCGCCCGCCGCAAACATAAATGCCAAGCTCGCGCGACCGTGGATTCAGGCCGCGTTTCAACGCCCCGATGACGGATGTCGTAATGCCGGACGAGTGCCAGTCCATGCCCATTACCGAACCCAGCGCTTGGAACCAGAACGGGTCGCTGAGGCGCGTCAGGAATTCGGACTGGCCGGAATGGAGAAGAATATTTTCCACGATCGCGGTACCCAGCCGGGTCATGCGCTGGGCGAGCCACGGCGGAACGTGGCCGCCGTGCAACGGCAGATCGGCTACGCCCGAACGCTTCACTCCTCTTTCACCCCTTCCATCTCACGCCCACACCCAGGCTCTTCTTGGCGTATTCGAGACTGCGCTTCAAATCCACGCGCTGCTGCTCCCGCAACGCCGCCGTGAACTCAGGCAGATTTTTGCCGGGCGCGTCCTCCACCACCATCGTGCCCATGAAGGGATGGCCGCCCTTTGCGAGCGCCACGAAGCGCGCGAACTCCGGCGCGGGCGTTTTCTCGAACGCCTTCCAAAAATCCGGTTCCAGATATGGCAGCACTTCGGGCGGCCGCCCGGTGATGATTTCAAGCTGCATGGAAGCTTTCGGACACAACTCTTGATAGCTCCCCAGCAATTGCCGGAAATCGAGAATGCCGTCCCCGAGCGCCGCCCACTGTCCCGCCGCGCCGCGCGGGTGCTCAAACACGATGCAATCGCGAACGTGCGTGGTTACGGTGTAAGGCCCAAGCACCTCCATGGTCACCATCGGGTTCTCAACCACCCACAGAGGGTTGCCCGTATCGAGGCACGCGCCCACGAAATCTTTACCCGATTCTTCGACGATCGTCTTCACTTCACGGGCTTGCATATCGCCCGCATGGTTTTCGAGCGCGATCTTCACCCCGATATCCCGCGCTTGCGTCTTCACGGCCTGAAAAATCTTGATTGTCGCTTCCATACAGGCTTCAATACCGGGCGACCCCCGCCGATCGTCCTTGGTCCCCATGAAACAACGCATTGACGTCGCGCCAACGGCCTTTGCTACCTTCAAACCGTTCAGCAAATAATCTTCGGGCGTGCCTTGTGACGCCTTCCAGCTCTTCGAAAGCGGGCAGATGCAACCGGTTCCGCCGTCGATCTCGATTCCCACGCGCGCGGCGTGATCCTTCACCTTTTGCAGGTGCGCGGGATCGAGGCTCTCATAATCCCCGAGACTAGAAATCTGGATGGTGTCCAGTTTCAGGCCGGCCGCGTAGTCCAGTAGCTGAATATCTTTCCACTTGAACGCGCGCAGCGAATAGGTATCGAACCCGAGCCGGATTCCGTGTCCCGGCGCCCCTGACGGACTCGCCTGCGCCGCGTCCAGCAAGGCCGTACCCACGGTGGATTGAAGAAACGCGCGCCGCTGCATGGTTTCCTTGTATCACGTTCCCGAATGTTACAATCGCTCCAGAATGGCTAAAGTGCTCTGCTTCCTCTCCGCGTGCGTTTTGCTGGCATGTTCGCTGGCCGCCGGCGGAACCAAGACCCTTGCGTCGGATCCGAAATGTTTTGGCCCTCCCTCCGCGCCGGTCACGATCGATCTCTATAGCGATTACCAGTGCCCCGCTTGCCGCGCGCTGTACCTGGGGACCATCACGCCGTTAATGGCGGATTGCGTTTCCACGGGAAAAGTTTATCTTGTGGAACACGATTTCCCGCTGTCCATGCATGCTCACGCCAAAGAGGCGGCGGAGTACGCCAATGCGGCGGCGAAAATTCATAAGTTCGAGACCGTTTCGAATGAACTGTTTCAGAAGCAGGCAATCTGGGCCGCGGATGGCAGTATAGACGCGGTCGTCGCTGCCGTGCTCACGCCCGCCGAGATGGTCAAGCTGCGCGCGGCTTTGAAAGATCCGGGTATCGACCAATCCATCGCGAACGATGTGGCTCTTGGCACGAAGGCCGGACTGCGGCAGACGCCCACGATGATCATCAGCCGGGATGGGAAAACCTATCCAATGTCGGGAATCATTTCTTACCCTATTTTGAAACGCTTCCTGGATGATTTGGCGAAATAGCATTGCCGTTGTTGCCGCCCGCATAATCCTTGGCTTGGTCTTTGTGTACGCCGCGTACACGAAACTGCGACAGCCCTGGCTAGTGTTTGCGATGTCGATCGACGCCTACCAGATTCTGCCTGAAAACGGCGTTCTGGCCGTCGCCCGCGTCGTTCCGTGGCTGGAGCTTGCGATTGGAATATTGCTGCTTTCAGGTTATTGGCTGGGATGGGCCGCGCCTGCCGCCACGTTTCTTCTGCTCACGTTCTTCGGAATCATGGTGCGCGCCTGGTTTCAAGGGCGGGGAATCGATTGCGGGTGCTTCGGAGTGGGCGAAGCGCTCAGTGGCTGGACGCTGGCGCGCGATGGAGCGCTGCTGGCCATGTCGATCGGTCTCACGTTTTTTGCGGCTCTTGCGGGGTTGCGTTTAAAGCCTCGTCTGAAAA
>JALYXS010000407.1 GCA_030946965.1 Acidobacteriota bacterium | reverse complement strand
AAGTAACGGCTCAGTCTTTTCTGGGAACATTTGGAAAAAGCGCGATTGCCGCCGCAAGCGCGCTGATGGAAAGTGGAATGGTTCACTTCATCGCGAGCGATGGCCACGACCCAGAGCACCGGCCGCCGAGCCTTCGCGAGGCTTACCAGCACGTGGAGCACAAGTATGGCGTGGAGAAAGCTCGATCCCTGTTTACGGATAATCCCAAGGCAACCCTGACCGGCGGCTATCTGGAATTCTTCGACATTGAGCCGGTAAAACGCCAGAAAAAATGGTATGAGCTTTGGTGATTTGCGGGTGATAGGGTGATCCGCGGGTGAATGAGTGGGTGAACTGACAGAAAGGAAAGTTACTCTTCCGTCTTTTTGAATAATCGATCGAAGGCGCTACGCGCATCGCTCGCGTTGCGCGGCCCCGATGTATTCGTATCCGCAACTGGCGCCTTCTGCTGCTGTACGATGCCGGACGCGTCGCGCGCGACGGTCACGCGCGGCGAGAACAGAGCGCAATTATTCGCTTTGTCTTTTACCGGTATTCGCACCGGTATAGGCTTCACGCATTGAAACCGCGTGGACGGCTCGAAGTGCCCGCACTGTTTGCAACAGTGCAACTCAGCGTGGCATTTGGGGCAGATTGCGGGAAAATCCGATCCCGCGGGAAGCTGCGTGGAACAGTTGAAACAGCGCGATGCCGTAACCGCTTGCACTAGCCGGGGTAAACGGGGGCCGGTGATATCGATGGGGGGACGCGGTCCTTGGTGGGGCTGTTGCTTGGGACGGTCATCACCGTTCATGTATCCCCGGTGTTGGTATTTGCGATCGCCATCCATTACGGATTGATTGCTCCTTGGCTCAATTGACCTTCAACGTATCTGAGGTTTGTTCGGCGGTTCGGTATATGAGAGCGACCGCGGTCAAAGTGGGAATGCCAGATGGAATTGCGGGAAGACCGGAGCGCTGCAAGGCCCGTCCAGATCCCACTACATATTTACCACGGATTGAATTCGTTTGCACTCATATTCGCAACGCCGCCGCGTTCTCTCTTACTTAATCGGCTATTCGGCGCAAAACACCACAGTCCGGAAACTTAATTTTGCCGAGCCCGAGGGGATTGCGATAAACGCTCGATAAACATGTCGAGGAAGGCACGGGCATTCACCTGACGCGATACCAGCGTCGCGGGGGGTGTCTTTGCCTCGACCTTGTCGGACGGCGTGAAAATGGTAAGCCCGTTGGCCGCGCCGCTCGAAACCTCGACTTGAACTCGTCCCTGCTGCGTCTCGACCAGGTTCGGGCGGAATGCCACGGCTACCGCAAGCGGGTCGTGCAGTGTCGGAAACCGGCCGGGGTTAGTGGTCTGCCACAATTCGATCAATCGCACCAGGAACCGCGAAGCCGGATTTTGCGCCGCGCGCAAACGCTCAAGATCCTTTCCCTCAAGCTTGCATTTGAGCGTGACATCGAGGCCGACCGCCGTAATTGGCACGCCGGACGCGAACACAATCTCCGCGGCCGCGCTATCTCGCACGATGTTGTATTCGGGCCGTAACAGATCGAACGCTCCTCCCATTAAAACGATACGTTCGATTTTGTCCTTGATGCGCGGGTCCAGTTTCAAAGCAAGGGCGATATTCGTCAGGGGTCCAACGGGCACGATCGTAATTTTTGCCGGCGATTGCATCAAAGTATCGATAATGAGATCCGCGGCGCGGCGATGCACGTTCGCCGGGAGGGAATCCGCGCTGGTGAGCTCCTGAAATTGAGCCGCAATGGCTTTTCGCGGGGGACTCAACAGCGGGTCCGAGGCGCCGATTCCTAATTGGACATCGTGCCGCCCGTATAATCCCAACTCTTTCCAGGCGAGCCGCGCGCGCGTATCGGGGTCGTCGATAACGGTTGTGACCGCGCGAACGTCCAGTTCGGGCGATTGCAGGGCCAGCGCGAGCGCTAGGGCATCGTCGATATCGTCGCCGATATCGGTGTCGAAGATGATTGGGATGCGCTGCTGGGCATGGCATGACGCGGCCGCCACAAAGACCGCCAACCAGAATTTCGCGCGACGCATGAAAGGGAAGTATACACTGGCGCGGCGCTACATTAGTCTGATGAGAGCCTGGCAGGTAAGCGCGTGGGGCGAACCGGAATCGATGTCGCTAGCGGAAGTTGCGCCCCCCGAGCCCGGGCCGGATCAGATCCGTATCCGCAACCACGCGGCGGCGCTGAATTTTTTCGATATCCTCCAAATCCAGGGAAAGTATCAGGTGAAGCCGCCGTTTCCGTTCACGCCGGGCGCGGAGGTGGCGGGCGTCGTCGATGCTGCCGGCGCCGGCGTTCGCGGCTTCGTTGCAGGCGACCGGGTTGCGGCCATCGTTTTTGGCGGCGGCTTGGCCGAATACACACTTTCGCGGCCGTCGCGCACGTTTCCGATGCCGTCGGGAATGCCCTACGAGGAAGCTGCCGCGATGCCGATTGTCTATCACACAACGTGGTTCGCGCTTCACCATCGCACGAAGATTCGAGAAGGGGAATGGCTGCTGGTACACGCGGGAGCGAGCGGCGTGGGCATGGCCGCAATTCAAATCGGCAAAGCGCTTGGCGCCAACGTCATCGCCACTGCCGGCAGCCCCGGGAAGCTCGCCTTCTGCTCGTCCCAAGGCGCCGCCCACGTTCTCGATTACCGCAATCCAGGATGGGTGGACCGGGTGAAAGAGATCACGGACGGACGCGGCGCGGACATCGTTTATGATCCGGTGGGCGGCGACGTGTTCGATCTCTCGACCAAGTGCATCGCGCCTGAAGGGCGGCTGCTGGTAATCGGTTTTGCAAGCGGCCGCATTCCCAGCGTTCCAGCCAATCGCGTGCTGCTGAAGAACATCTCAATCGTCGGGGTGCTCTGGGGCAACTACATCGACGCACACCCCGAATATCCAGCCGCCACGCATGAGGCGCTCGCATCCTTGTATCTTGCCGGTAAGATCCGCCCGGTTGTCTCGAAAACATACACGCTCGATGCCGCCACCGAAGGCCTGCGCGATCTGGCGAATCGAAAGGTTATTGGAAAGGCCGTAATCGCATTCGAGCGCGGTTAGAATGATCTCAGCGCCACATCATGCGAGCCTTTGTCTGCTTGTTCGTCATTACGTCCGCCGCGGCCGGGGGAACCATTCTCGCGGAAATTCAGGCAATCAAAAGCAAAGAGAAGATCGTGGCGGCGGAACAGCAGCAGGTCTTCCAGGCCATTCAAGATACGCAGCAGAAGCTGGAAGAGTTCAAAGCGGGCCTGGGCGCGTTGGATCGGAAAGAGGCGGATCTCCGCGAGCTAGCGGTCGTTCTAACGCGAAACGTCGACATGTTGCGGGCTAAACGCGCCGAAGTGGCTGCACTCGAAACCGCGCTCGGCAATACGCGTAGCCCCTTTGAGACCGAGGTATCGCCCCTGCCCGTGGCGCTTCCGGCCACAAAACTACCGATTCTGGTGGAATTATTCCACGAACGCGCGATACCCGTGACGAAGAAGAATTTTTATTTCGACATTCCGAAATTTTCCGGACCCATGATGGCCACGCGCACCGGCATTGGCGAAACCGCCGCCGAGATTTCGAAACCCGCCAGTTCCTTTAACAAGTTCCTGGACGGCATCAAGCCGGATAAACAGTTTCTATCGTGCCTGCTGAATGGCGACTCATTCGATATCTTCCGGCAGGTTCGTAAGATGGCCAAGGCGAAAGGCATTTCCGTGGGATGGGAACCTATCGACAGCAGTGCCGGGAGGATTACAGTTTATCCGGTTCACAATGTGAAGGGCACTGAGCAAGCAAAGTCCGAACAGTCGAAATCCGAGAAAAAGAATAAGCTGCCTCGCGTGGCCGCTACGCAATAATGTCGTGAACCACTTCGCCAGCCACATCCGTTAACCTGAAATTGCGGCCGCTGTAGCTGTAAGTCAACTTCGTGTGATCGAGACCCAGCAGATGCAGCGCGGTCGCGTGAAGATCGTGAATATGCACGGGCTTTTCGACAGCCTTGAAACCGAAATCGTCGGTTGAGCCGTGGACCATCCCGCCCTTGATTCCGCCGCCAGCCAGCAACATCGAAAAGCCATGGCTGTTGTGATCGCGGCCGTTCTGGACTTTCACGAGGCCGCTAATTTCGACTACCGGCGTGCGCCCAAACTCACCGCCGATAATCACGAGCGTGTCTTTCAGCATGCCGCGATCTTTCAGATCGTGCAACAGCGCCGCGATCGGTCCATCGGAATCGGCGGCCAGTCCCCGGTGGATCTGGATATCGTCATGGTTGTCCCACGGCTGCATATTGCCGTAGTAAACCTGAACCATGCGGACGCCCTTTTCGACTAGCCGGCGCGCCATCAGACAACCGCGTCCGAAATCGCCGTCGCCATAGCGGGCGCGCGTTGCGGGAGTCTCTTTGCTAATGTCGAACACCTCGGGCGCTTCGGTTTGCATGCGATAGGCAATCTCGGCGGCCTGAATGCTGGCCTCGAGCTGCGGCGATCCACCTTCCCTTTCCAAATGAATGCGGTTGAGATGGCCGAGAAGATCGAGCTGCCGCCGCTGCTCCGTGAGATTGAGATCCTTATTGCGGATGTATTGAATCAGCTTCTCTGGCTCTTTCTCGTTGTTTGGGATGTAGGTTCCTTGATAAACAGCGGGTAGAAACGTCGAATTCCAAAGCTGATGGCCCACCACCGGGAGGCCCGGACACATCACCATGTATCCCGGCAGATTTTGGTTTTCCGAGCCGAGTCCGTATGTGATCCAGGAACCCATTGAGGGACGGCCCGGCATTTTGTCTCCGGAATTCATCAGGAACAGCGAGGGCTCGTGATTCGGACGGTCGGTATACATGGACCGGATGACGCAGACATCGTCGATGCATGCGCCGAGCTTGGGGAAAATTTCGCTGACTTCGATGCCGCACTGGCCGTACTTTTTGAACGCGAAAGGCGACTTGAGTAAATTCCCGGTCTTGCGCTCGGTTTTGAGATTGCCGGCTGGCATGGGTTTGCCGTCGTACTTGTCGAGCATCGGCTTCGGGTCGAACGTATCCACTTGGGAAGGTCCGCCATTCAGGAAAAGAAAGATGACGTTCTTGGCCTTCGACGCGAAGTGCGGCTTCTTGGGCGCAAGGGGATTCGCGTTCACGGGCATGGAGGCTTGGAGGACACTAGCAAGTCCGGCCATGCCGAAGCCGGTGCCCATGGTCGCTAAAAGTTCGCGGCGCGTCATATTATCTTCCTGGTCATCGGATAAAACTGAATTCATTGGAGCTCAGCAACACTTGCGCGTACTGGGGCCACGCTTCTTTCGACTGCCGCAGAAAGTCGAGCCCCAGCTTCCGCTCTTCAACCGTCGGCGCGCGCTGGTAAAGACGGCGATAGGCTTGATCGATTCGCGCCGCGTCATCGCCATTCAACAACTCGGCCAAGGCTTTCGATTGCGTCATGACAAAATCGCTATTCAGGAAGAAAAGGCGTTGCAGCGGGACGTTCGTCTCCATGCGCTGCTCGCTTGTATTATTCGGATTGGGGAAATCGAAAAGCGAAAGAATGCCGTCGAGCTTCTTGCGGCTGATAAATCCATAGAC
>JALYXS010000403.1 GCA_030946965.1 Acidobacteriota bacterium | reverse complement strand
AAGTTGCTGCTCTTAATATCCATGTTCGGGATATTCCACTGCGGCGTATTGATCACGCTAAATCCTTCGGCGCGGAACTGCAGCTTCATGCGCTCGCGAATTTGGAAATTCCTGAACAGCGACGCGTCCAGATTCCAGAACCCAGGCGTCGTAAACGAATTCCAACCCAAGTTGCCAAATTCCGGCTGTCCGCCGTTTTCAGCTCCGGGCTGCGCGAAGCATTGGGTGGTGACGATCGGCTTCTTGGGGTCGGTGAAGTTGCAGATCGTCGGGATAAACCATGGCGCATCGCGGCCGTTGCCCTTGGTGACTTTTATCGGACCGGGACCGAAATAATTTAACGTGTTGTTGTTTCCAGGGGCGTTGAGGATGCCGGAATCGCCGCCAAAAGTTCTTGGCACGCCCGTGGCGATGCTGAGGATGCCATTCACCTGCCAGCCGCCCAGAATGTAACCCGCCGGTCCGGATGTCAGATATTTTTTTCCAGTTCCAACGGGCAATTCATAGACGTAACTCTGGACGAAGTAGTGCGTCCGGTCGAAATCGAGCCGGCGCCAGTTGCGGCGGCCGTCGATATAATCGTCAATGCCGCCGTCTTCGGATTGATATCCCATCGCCTTGCTGTAAGTGTAGGCCGTAGTGATAGCCAAGCCGTTCGAGAAGCGCTTGTCCAGTTTGATCTGCAGGCCGTTGTAGCTGGAACTATAGCCGGTGAAATACTGCGTGGCGCTATTTTTCTTACCGAACTTTTGATATAAGGGCTGACCCGCAAAGCCGGAATTCAACGTGGTGGCGGCGTTCAGGTTGTACTGCGCGGGCTGAGCAACGCCATGGTTGCCGACGTAAGCGGCATCGAACGTCAGGTTAAACGGCAGCGCGCGCTGAATCGCGAAGTTCCACGATTCCACATACGGCTCGCGGAAATGCGGATTAATCTGGATGTAGCTTTGATTGATGTCGGCGTTCGCGATAATTCCGTTCGATGGAATCGCGACCGGCGCGAACGGCGGGAACCCATTCTGGAAAGTCGCCGGCTGCCCGCTGGGCAGGACCACGCCGCAGTAGCTGACACAAGATGTCGAGAATACATTGTTCTGCTTGATCGGATAATTATAGGCGTAGGTGTTGTCTGGAAACGGCGTGTAGCTGATGCCGAAGCCGCTACGGATTACCGTTTTTTCGTTCAAGCGGTACGCGATTCCCACGCGCGGCGCGAAATCCTTGTAGTGCTTGTCTAGGCCGAGATTGGACGGATTGCCGCCGATTCCGGCGATGATGAGGCTGTTGTTCGATGGATTGTACTGCGAGAAGCCTCCGGCGTGCGCGGGAGTGGCGGGGGGATAGAATTCCCAGCGCAACCCGAGGTCGATGGTCAACTTCGGAGTGACCGTCCATTTATCCCCCGCGTAAGCGAAGAATTCCCAAGCGCGATAAGCGGGAAATGCGACCGGGTAATCGCGGCCGACTTCCGAGGGAATGTCCAGAAGGAAGCTCGCGAACGAGTTGCCAAAGCTGGTATTCGCCCCGCTGATCGACGTCTGATTCGTGGTGAAGTGGTAACGTCCGCGCGGGTTGACCGTTTGCGTCTGCAACAAGTCGTCGCGGATGCGGCGCATGTCGAAGCCGAACTTGATCGTGTGATTACCCATGGTTTTAGTCCAGGTGTTCGCGAACAAAATATTGGTTTCGGCGCGAATCCAGGGAAGACTCGCCGAGAAGCCGATGAACGGGTCCCCGAAATTATCGAGGTTTATCTGCGGCGGTCCGCTGGTCCACGGAATACCGTTAATGCCGGGAATGCCGAGGGCATCCGCGGTGGCCATGCCATAGCCGAACTGCTGCGCATCGTTGCGGTAACGGTTCACGCCAAAGCGGAATTGCGAAATCAGCGTGGGCGAGAAAATACGGTCGTAGTTGATGGCGCCGCTGTGCGTCCCCTGAATGCCGGTCCCTTCAAACCCGGAACCGCCAACGCCGCGCGGGCCACCATAAATTCCGTAGACGGAAGCGTCCGTCGTCACCGGGCGCGAGTAACTGTATCGAACGGCGAAACGGTCTTTGTCGCTTTGGTTGTGGTCCACCTTCACGTCGAACTGATCCGTGGTGCGGATAAACGGGCTGTTGACAAAATAATTCTGATTCAACCCGCCAGCCCCGGTTCCCGCGATATTCGGCAGTGGAATGATACTGCTCAGAATCTTCTGAGAGATGGGATTTATGCGGCTCGGGGGAATAACGTTTCCCGGAAATTGCGTCCGTCCGGCGCCGGTTGCCGGATCGCCCGTAAGCGGATCGTAGATAGGTGTGGGGGAAACGCCGAGATCGCCCATGCGTTCGGCTGCGGTTGGCACCGTTAGCCGGTCGTTATTGGCGCTGTGATCTGCTATCCGCAGGTAATCGCCGAAGAAGAATGTCCTGTTCTTGATGATGGGGCCACCCACGGTACCGCCGAAATAGTTGTAGGTAAAGTGCCCGCGCGCGGGATCGTAAAAGTTCCGGGCGGCGAGAGCGCTGACGCGGTTCGATTCGTATAGAGACCCGTGGATCTGATTGGTGCCGGACTTCAAGATCACGTTGGTGACGGCGCCAGTAGCGCGTCCAAGTTCCGAGTCGAAATTGCTCGTCGTAATATCGATCGTTTGAATCGCTTCCTGGGGCGGAATCAGGACTTGCAGCAATCCGGTGCGCTCGTTATCGTCCACTCCCTCGAGCTGCAAATTGTTGCCCAGGCGGGACTGGCCGTTGAACCGCGTCGCAAGACTCACCTGCGGGTTGAAGAACGCCGAATGCTGGCCTTCCGGTTTCGCCGCTCCCGGAACCAGAACACTCAAGCTTTGGAAATTATGGCTACCGCCAAGGGGGAGATCCTCGACCTGCCGGGTTTCGATCTTGCGCCCTGTATCGGCGCGCTCGGTTTGGAGGATCGCCGCGTCGGCGGCGACTTCGACCGTCTCGGTGATATTCCCAAGCTGCAACACAAGATCGACGCGCGGCGTAGTGTTTACGATTACGTCCACGCCAGTGCGCTCGGCCCGCTTGAAGCCGGTGAGCGCGACCGATACCGCATAAGTGCCTGGCGGAAGGTCCGATAAGTTGTAATTGCCACTATCGTTGGTCTGGGCGGAACGGCTCAGTCCCGTGTTCACCTCGGTGGCGACAACCTTTGCACCCGAAATGGAGGCACCGGAAGCATCCGTAACGTTTCCGACCAAGCCTCCATTGACGGCTTGAGAAAAACTTAAAACTGCAAACGAGCACAGCAGCGCAAACAAGGCGCACATCTGGCGCAGATGTTTCATTTTGACTAAGGCCCCTTGGATTACCCTAGGCGCACTCTCGGCGTTTGTCAAATACCGCCAGGAAACGCCTGGAAAGCACGACAAAGAAAAGGCCAGAAATACTGAACTTGGTGACTTTCGAGTAAAGCGGAGCGGACCTGTACTTACGGTTGCTGACCAACGGATATGGCGGCCAGTCCCGCCGGTGGCACCGACAAAATGGGTGCAAGAAATATGAAGCGCCCTGCTAGCCCAAGGTTGGAAATGTGATGCATAACTCGCCTGGCCGGGATCGCAGAGGATTCAGGCGATCATTGACCGGCGCGGCAATGCAGCGTCGCTTGATGCATAAGAGAAGGAGGATTTGTAAATGGACTTTTTCTCTCTCACACTTCGTGTCAACGTGTTTGCCACCGTAGCGCGATCGTTCGCCACTGGCCCATTCCATCTTATCCTTTCAAACAATCCTACACTACCTAATCTAGACTGAGTCATGGAGCGTCAGATCCCACGCCAAGAGGCTTGGCGGCTTCAGTATCGAAACGAGCCGTACCTGCGCGACTTGTCCAACGATGATCTGTTCGTCCGGGCCGGTGCCCTGATGACCGCTGTCACGCAGCATTCCGAGGACGGCAAGTTGGCGATTGTCTCTATCGACAAAGACTGGTCTCCGATGGAGCGATTCACCCATGCCCTTGAGGAATTTGCAATCCGTCGGGTGGGGCACCGCGAACCCGCTGTCATCAAGGCGATGCACATTCCCCAACCTAACTCCTCCAAGGTCAAGCGAGCACCCAAGATCCTCTCGAAAAACACATGGTCCGATCCGATCATGGTCAAGTTCGGTACCCGGAAACATATCGCGTCGTTGTTTCTGGAAGGCAAGGGCCGGATCTCGCTTGCGAGAACTTACAAGGACTCTTCGCTTGGCCACGCAAGAGCAGACGACGAATCTCAAATAAGCGTTTATGTCCATCCGATGGACGCTCATCGCCTGAGGGCTGTCGAACACTTCGAAAATGGCTCGCGTGGAATTGACGTTCAGGTCCCTTATCTTGGAAGCGTGCAGATCCAATGGCGAGCGAACAGTGATTTCTATGTCTATTGTCTCGCGCAGTCTTGCGACGTCCGTATGTTCGACGATTTCACAACGGCAGACTCAGACGTTGACACTTGTGTCGTTATTACTGAACCGCATAAATTTATGGAGCGCATCAAGACTGCGATCGCCATCCAACTGCCCAACTGGAAGCCAATTGACGGACCGATCACATACCTTGATCCGTTCTTTGTTCGGGTTGAGCACTTACCCCCGCAGTTTTGCAAACACTTTCGCTTTTCATACCAAAAGGAGCACCGGCTGGTCTGGATACCGCCGAACCCCGAACAGGCATCTTTCCCGGACCACATCTATTTTGATATCGGCCCGCTAACCGATTGCGCCCGACTCATTTGGCTTTAAGCTGCATCAACAGGACACTCAGCAATGCAGCGCCGCCGTCCCACGGGAATTTTCGTGTGGCCTGCTGCGCGATTAGTGTTACGTAACGACTGTCAAGCCGTGATGAATGGCGGTTGCGGCGATGATGAGGTCCGGTTGAGAGAAAGTGTGTCCCATTTTCCTGCCCTCCTCCACCAGAAGCCGCCTTTCAACATGATGTCTTCGCTGATAGAGAGAACCCGCTGCTCGAACATCGGACGCACGTTGTGCATAAGCCATTCATTCAGAGCGGCCCGGCGCGCAGGTTCGCCAACAAGTTCAATGCCGAATCGAATCTCTGCAAGAGT
>JALYXS010000400.1 GCA_030946965.1 Acidobacteriota bacterium | reverse complement strand
TCAAGCGCAAAAAGCCGCAAGGATTCTACCATCGCCTCCCTCCGCTTGCCACGCTTGACGATCTTATTTCAAAGTCTCTCGGCGTGGGCTTTGTTTTGATTACCGTGGGGATTATCGTCGGCAGCATTTGGGCCTTCATCGAGTTCGGCACCAGTTGGATCGCCAACAAGAGCATCGGAATTTCTTTTATCACATGGGGGATTTATCTGGCTTTGGTGTTCTTTCGCGTGAGCGCGGGATGGCGCGGCAGAAAGGCCGCAATCCTCGCCATTATGGCGCTATTTTGCTCCGCGATCACTTGGGCGGCACACGTCAGGCTGCGGAATCTTCTCCAATGAAACTGCTGCTAACCGGAGTCAGCCATAAGACTGCGCCGGTCGAGGTACGGGAGCGGCTGGCGTTCCCGGACGAGCGTCTGCCGATAGCGTTGCGCGCGCTCAAACAGCGGGAAGGCATTGCCGAAGCGGTAATTCTTTCCACCTGTAATCGCGTCGAAATCACGGTTTGCACGGAGGACGATTGCGACCCGCGCCCAGCTATCGAGCCGCTCCTATCCGAATCGTTCGGACCGTATCTTTACCGGCACGAAGGGCGCGAAGCCATTCATCATCTATTTCGGGTCGCTTCCAGTTTGGAATCGATGATTGTGGGCGAGCCGCAAATTTTGGGGCAAATGAAAGCGGCGTACAACATTTCGAAATCTGAAGGCGCGCTGAGCGGGTTGCTCGATAACGTTTTCACGCGAGCCTTTAGCGTGGCAAAGCGCGTGCGTTCGGAGACGGGCATTGGCCAAATGGCCGTGTCGGTGAGCTATGCGGCCGTCGAACTGGCGCGCAAGATATTCGGCTCGCTCGCGGGGCATACCGTGATGATCGCGGGCGGCGGCAAGATGTCGGAACTGGCCGCGCGGCATCTGCGCCGCTCGGGCGCTTCACACATCTTCGTGACAAACCGGACGCATGAGCGCGCGGTTGAACTCGCCACACTGTTTCAGGGGACCGCCATCGAGTACAACCGCTTTCTGAGCATGCTGCCTGAAGTCGATATTCTGATCGCTTCGAGCGGCGCGCCGCATTACATCCTGGTGAAAGAGGATGTTCAACGCGTGATTAGCGCCCGCAAAAATAAACCGATGTTTCTGATCGATATCGCCGTGCCCCGAAACATCGAACCCGCGGTGAACAAAATCGACAACGTCTTTTTGTATGACATCGACGACCTGCAAGGCGTGGTAAACGCAAATTTGCGCGAGCGCATGAAGGAGGCCGAGAGCGCCGAGGCGATTGTCGCTCAGGAAGTGGAACGGATGGTGGGCCGTCTGCGCATCCAGGAAATTGCGCCGACAATCGTCAGTCTGCAAGAGCAGCTCGAAGAGATCCGGGCCGGCGAAGTCGCGCGGACGGTGAGAAGGCTAGGGCCGCTTACGCCCGAACAACGCGAGGCCATCGACGCGCTCACGCGTTCGATCGTGAACAAAATCGCGCATGGTCCGATTTCGGAATTGCGCAGGCAGGCGAGCGAGCCGGAAGGCGTGCAGATTATCGAAACGATCCGAAGAGTGTTTCACCTGCAGAATTGATCAGGCGAGTCGGACCGCCGCGAAGTAGGGGCTGCGTATCCAGCCCACCGTGCGCTCGCCTTGCGCGATCAATTCGCCCGACGGCGTCATCGTCATCCCGGCCCCGCTCATCAGTTCGTCCTCGAACGCTCCGTTGGGATAAAGATTTAGAAATAGCTGGCCCAGTCCGACGTACGGGGACGCAATCTGTATGTTTCATTTTCCGCACAACAACTGCGCGAGTTCCCGAGGCGACGGTTCGGCTGGTGGAGGAGGCGGAGGCAAAGACGGGGTGAATCTGGCTGCAAAGCCTCTACCAGGCATTTCAACCCTTCTTCGAAACCCAGCGCGGGGAAGTCGATCCGTTGGAGCCGGGTGAGCGGTAACTCGACGGCGGGCGGAATCTCGCATGTTTTAGAAATGATAGGGGCGATCGGACGTTTGTGCGACTTTGCTATTGAAAGCTCATCCGCGACGTTCTCGGACGCCGCGATATGGGGCGAAAGAATCAAGACGAACGCCTTGGAATTTACAATGGCGTCCCGGATCTTAACTTGCCAATCGGCGCCTAACCGAATATCGCGACGGTCGATCCACGCTGAAAATCGCGTGTTCTTGCAAACGGCGAATCGATTGGTCCACAAATTCTTTGTCGAGCCGCGAATAGCTGAGAAAAACGTCCGCCACCTCTGCTCCCAAGGAAGTTTATATTATGCCTCAGGGACTCCCGGCGCGGCGAGACGTGACGTTACGTTGCGTGCCCAACCAGGGCGGGAAGGTAGAATATGAGATTCACGAATGCGCATATTCTTGGCAGCTCTACTCTTCCTGGGCATGTCGCTCGTTGTTTCGCGCGCCCAAACGATGTCGATCGAAGAGTACCAACCCAAATCGACGCTCGTCGTTCCGCAACACCCGATCACGCGGGCGAAGTATCCGTTCATCGACGTTCATAACCATCAGAAATCGGAGATGCCACAGGCTCAACTGGACAAGCTGGTGGCCGATATGGACAAGCTGAATTTGCGCGTGATGGTGAACCTGAGCGGCGGTTATGGCGACAAACTGAAGCAGGGTGTCGCGAACATGAAGGGCCACTACCCAGACCGGTTTGTCGTGTTCGCGAACATCGACTTCACTCGCATCGACGATCCCGATTACAGCGGCAGGGCAGCCGCGCAATTGGAACAGGATGTCCAGAACGGCGCGCAAGGTCTCAAGATATTTAAGAATTTCGGGATGGAATTGAAGGATACGAAAGGGCAGCGGATTCATGTCGACGATCCGCGCTTCGCTCAGCTATTCGAGACGTGCGCGCGGTTGAAGATTCCAGTTCTGATTCACACCGGCGAGCCCGCGCCTTTTTTTCAGCCGCAAGATAAGTACAACGAGCGATGGCTCGAGCTGAAGACGCATCCGAATCGCGCCCGTCCGCCCGCCAAATACCCTACGTGGGAAACGTTGATGGAAGAGCAGCATCGTCTATTTGCCATGCACCCGCAAACCGTTTTCATCAACGCGCATTTAGGGTGGTTGGGGAATAATCTTGACGAATTGGGCCGTCTGATGGACCGGCTGCCCAACATGTATACCGAGATCGGCGCCGTGCTCGCGGAACTGGGGCGTCAGCCTCGTTTTGCGCGCGAATTTTTTATTCAGCACCAGGACCGCATTCTGTTCGGGAAAGATGTGTGGGCGCCCGCCGAATATCACACTTACTTTCGCGTGCTCGAATCGGCCGACGAATATTTCGATTACTACCGCCACTATCACGCGTTCTGGCAGATGTACGGGCTCAATCTGCCGGACGAAGTTCTGAAAAAAGTCTACTACCAGAACGCGCTACGCATCTTACCGGGGATCAACCCCGCTGGGTTTCCGTGAACGCCGTCGCATTTGAAAACGTTTCAAAGAGCTATTCGATCTACGACTCTCCCGGCGATCGATTAAAAGAACTGCTCACGTTTAATCGCGCTTCCTTCCATAAGAATTTTTGGGCGCTGCGGGATATCAGTTTCGAGATCAAGCGCGGCGAAACGTTTTGTATTGTGGGCGAGAACGGTTCGGGGAAGAGCACGCTGCTGCAAATCGTGGCTGGAATTCTACGGCCCACCACCGGCTCGGTGGAAGTGAACGGGCGGGTTTCCGCGCTGCTCGAATTGGGCGCGGGATTCAATCCGGAATTTTCGGGCCGCGATAACGTCTATCTTAATGGATCGATCTTAGGGCTCTCGACTAAGCAGATCGACGAGCGGTATTCGCAAATCGCCGACTTCGCGGAGATCGGCGATTTCATCGATCAACCGGTTAAGACATACTCGAGCGGCATGACCGTGCGCCTGGCGTTTGCCGTTGCAATCAATGTGGATCCCGAAGTATTGCTGGTGGATGAAGCGCTGGCGGTAGGCGACATCTATTTTCGGCACCGCTGCATGCGCAAGGTTCACGAGCTTCGTTCCCGCGGCATCACGATTCTATTTGTCTCGCACGCGGTGGGCGACGTGAAGGCGATCGGCGATCGCGCCATGTGGCTCGAAAAAGGCCGTATTCTCGAGATCGGAGAAACGGACATGGTGGTTTCGAAATATCTGGCCGCCACGGTCGAGAAGGATACGCAGTATTTGGCGCTGCGGAAGCGTCCCGAGCGTCCGTCCACGGCGGATGCGGTGTGTGCATCGGAAATTGTCGACTATATCCCGAACATCGATCATCGCTACGGTAACAGGCGCGCCGAGATTCTGGGCATCGCTATAGTCGATCCCGAAGGCATGCCGGTTCCCTTGCTGCAACCGGCGAGCCGCATCGTCGTGCGAATCAGCGTGCGGGCAAATGAACGGGTGCATCAACCCATCGTCGGATTCATGATGCGCAACCATTTGGGTGTCGATTTCTCTGGAACGAATACTACCCGAGAGGAGCACGAGTTGCCGGAGATGCAACGCAGCGATATCTATACAGTCGATTTTCATCTGGAGATTCCGGAACTATACCCCAGCTCATTTTCGTTCTCACCGGCGATTGCGGACGGCGCGCTTACGGATTACACGATGTGCGACTGGATCGACAACGCGATCACGCTGCAAATGACTCAGGGAGAAGCGCAGGTCTACGGATATCAGCACTTCCCCTGCCGCGTGGAATTGAATGCGCGGCTTACGGGGCTGGAGCGGCTTGTTGGCTGAAATCGAGTTCACGGGCGAGCGCATTATTCCAGGCATCGACGACGTGGATCTGTGGAACGAGCACTGGTCGCGCTACGCGTTTGCGCGCCAATTCGCGGCGGGTAAGAGCGTGCTCGACGCAGGATGCGGCACGGGCTATGGCTCGGCGCACTTGGCGCTAAACGCGCGGGAGGTTTTGGGAATAGATAATTCCGAGGAAGCGGTAGGCTATGCCCGGGCGCATTTCGCGCAACGAAATCTGCGGTTTGAGCAAGGTCTGTGCCAATCGCTGCCGGTCGCGGATGGATCGGTCGATCTGATCGCCGCATTCGAGGTAATCGAGCATTTGCCCGAATGGCGGAAATTCCTTGGGGACGCGAGGCGCGCGTTGACCCCGGGCGGCTTGTTTCTGGTCTCGACTCCGAACAAAATCTGCTATGCCGAATCGCGCCGCGAGATCGGCCCCAATCGTTATCACGTACACGAATTCGAATACGCGGAATTCCGCGAGGCGCTTTCGGAGTTCTTTCCGCATGTATCGATACTGGCGCAAAATCACGGAGAGGCGATCGCGTTCCGTCCTCTGGGATTTCATTCTCGCGCGAAGGCCGATCTGGATGCTGTCGATCCCGTGGTGCAAGGCGAATCGGCGCACTTCTTGATTGCGATTTGTTCCCCGCAACCACTGCCCGAAATCGCGAGTTTCGTGTATCTTCCCGGGGCCGCAAACCTTCTACACGATCGCGAACAACACATCGCCAAGTTAGAGGAAGAGTTGCGCCTGAAGGCGGAATGGCTGCAAGAGCAGGTTCGCGAGCATGGCGAACTGATGGAAATGTTTTCGGCGCAGAAGGCCGAGTTGGAGGAGCGCAATTTGTGGGCGCGGGAACGCCATCGCGAAGCCGAAGCGCGTGGACGGCGCGTGATCGATCTTCAAGAGGAACTGGCGCGGGAACAGAAGAAGGCCCGCGTCGCGGTTGAAGGATACGAATCTGAGATCGCAAGAATTGAATTGCAACGGCAGCAGACCGTTTCGCGAGCCGTGGAGATGGAGCGGCGGCTGACGGAGGAGTTGGAGACTAGAACCGGCGAGTTGGTGAAGTGTGTTGAGTTCCTGCATGCGGCGGAAGCAACGGTCGAGGAGCGCACGGCGTGGGCGC
>JALYXS010000458.1 GCA_030946965.1 Acidobacteriota bacterium | reverse complement strand
ATGGTCCCGTCTTGCACTTCCCACTTTTCCTGACCCACCTTGTGCCATCCAGTTAGATCCTTGCCATTGAACAGAGATACCCACTGAAGGTTGGGGAGACGCTCGGAAATGGGCTTCGAGGATTTCTGGGCAACCAGCGTAGCGGCCAGGACAAGAAACGGAAGCAGAAAGCGCATCATACTGTTCTATCCCAATTCCGCCAGAATTGCAGCGGCGATTCGTCCCGTAAATTCGTCCACGTGCTTCCGGTCCCGCGCTTCCACCATGACGCGCGCCAGCGGTTCGGTGCCGGAGAAGCGCACCAGCACGCGTCCCGTCCCATTCAACGACTCGGTGGCGCTAGCGATTTCCCGCGACACCGATGGCAAATTCTCAAGTGCTTCCCGGCGGCGCACGCGCACGTTGACCAATTTTTGCGGATAGATTTCAAGATCTTGCGTTAGCCGGTCGAGATCGGAATTCGCGCGCCGGAGGATTTCGAAAATACGCAGCGCGGTGAGCATCCCGTCGCCCGTGGTGGCCGATTCGCGGAAGATTACATGGCCCGATTGCTCGCCGCCAAGCGCCGCGCCCGATCGCTCCATCTCTTCCAGCACGTACTTATCGCCAACCGGCGTTCGCACCATGCGAATACCCTCGCGCTCGAAAGCTCTCTCCAGGCCCAGATTCGCCATCACGGTCGAAATGACGATATCGCCGTTGAGACGCCCCGCCGCTTTCAAGCTTCGGGCGGCGATGAGCAGCATCCCATCGCCATCGACAATCTTGCCGGCGCCGGAAACGAGCATGGCCCTATCGGCGTCGCCGTCGAATGCCACTCCAACATCGGCGTGGTGGCCGATAACAGCCCGCCGCAGGCCATCGACGTGAAGCGCGCCGCAATCTAGATTGATATTGCGGCCATCCGGACGGGCATTGATCGCCACAACGGTAGCGCCGGATTTCTGAAACAGCTCTGGCGCCAGATGGGACGCGGCTCCATTTCCGCAATCGAGCACCAAACGCATGCCCGTTAACGGGACGCGGAGCGTGGATAGCAGAAAATCGCAATACCGCCGGTCGAGACCGGGCTCGATCGTCAGCGCCGGGGCAATCGAATCCTCAACGCCCGGGAGCAGCCGGAAGATTTCCTGCTCGATCGCGTGCTCTTCGTGGTCCGGCAGTTTAAAGCCGGAGGCGGCAAACACCTTCAGGCCGTTATCTTGAAACGGGTTGTGGGAAGCCGAGATCATGACTCCGGCGGCGAACGGCTGGGAACGCGTCAGGTACGCCACGCCGGGCGTCGTGATAACTCCCGCGAAACGCGTACGGATGCCTTCGAACGCCAACCCCGCAGCCACTTGCGCGGCGATCCATGGGCCCGATTCACGGGTATCCATCCCAATGAGAACTTCGCCCTGCTTCAGGTCTTTCCCCAGTGCCCGCCCAAACGCAAAGACGGTTCGCCGGTCAAGGGGCGCTTCGCCCGCGACACCGCGGATTCCATCCGTGCCGAATAGTTGTTTCGCCATTAATCTTACTTGAGAGTATCGGATTTTGAGACGCGAATTTTCAAAGTGACTTCCGGGGAATCCCGGAACCACACTTGCGGCTCTTCGACAAACGTCGAAACTCGCATGGTGCTGTCTCCGGTAATCGATCCAAGATAAAGCGGATCGGTGGCGACCGTCGCCACCCGGTTCACGCGTGTTTCGGGCCCTTCGATGCGAAGCTTGTCCGGTACGGCATGCACTCCGCCCAACCGGAAGCCGGAAGGCAGTTTGCCGGTGAAGCGCACGACGACGGGGACCGCCCGGGTGACGCGCTGTTCAAAGTCGAAGCGGAGCTGCGCCGGAATCGCGCGCACCAGACGAACCCCGCGCGGCAGATTGGTGTTTGCCCGGCTAATGGTAAAGGTCCGCTCGCCGGGGTGGAGCACTTTCGAGAAGTCGAGGATGACGGCGAGCTTAGACGCGCGAATCTCACCGAGCCGCCCGGACGGTCCGCGCGTTTCGAGGTTAACGGAATCGGTAATTTGCGAACTGATGGCTAGATTCGCCGGGGAATCTTTATACTCCACCGGAACGCTCACGACCGTGGATACTTCAGGCTCGCTCGCGACTGCAAGCCAGATCGCGACCGCGAGAGTGAGCGAGAGCAACTTCCAGCCCAGGTTAGCGGTTAGAAATCGCATGAGTCTTGAGGCCAGGCCGCGCTCATCGTCCCACCACCTTTTCGTGCGCCCGCAAATCCTGGGCAGGTTGCGCGGATTTAAACTTGCCCACGCCGAAATGACGGTTTACTCGCTCATCGACTTGATCCAGAGTCAAGTTCGGGTACAGTTCGCCGAAGGCGGCAATCGACATATAGCCGGTTTCTTCGGACACCAGCAGCGAAAGGCAGTCCGTCTCCTCTGTAATACCGATACCGGCCCGGTGCCGCGTCCCGAAATTCCCCGCAATGGCTGGATTCGTGCTCAACGGGAGAAAACAGGCAGCGGCGCTGATCCGGTCCTTCTGAATAATGACGGCCCCATCATGGAGCGCTCCGCCCGGACGGAAAACGGCGAGTAGCAAATCGCGCGAGATTTGGGCATCCAAGCGGACGCCGCTTTCGACAAATGTCCGCAGTCCGATATCGCGCTCGAGCACCATAATCGCGCCAGTCTTATCCTGGGCCAAGGTATTCATCGCCAGAAGGATTTCGTCCAGCGCCTCGGGCCGCCGGAAACCTCCGCCTAGCCACCGCTTTCGGCCGATGCGAGCGAGCGTCCGGCGAAATTCGGATTGAAACAGAATGATTACCGCGATGGCCGTATAAGGTACGATATACGACAACATCGAACGCAATGCTTCCAATCCAGCCCACACCGATATTCCGTACACCACGATGACAGTGGTGATTCCGATGAGGATGTGGGCGGCGCGCGTGCCGCGGACAATCAGGAGGAGTTGATAGATCAGGAAAGCGACGGCCAGGATATCGATCAAGGAAGCGAGCGTGAACGGCGGCGGGATGTAAGCGGATCCGAAAGTAGAGATAAGCGGCATCTGCTGATCAATATCTTAGCGTAAGCCATGCGCCTTGCCGGTCCAGCCAGGATTGCTTAGCTGTAGCTCCCCAGCCGCGAATACGAATTTAGCAATCGTAGGTACAAGTTACAAACCTTACCTCGTGAACATCTATTTTCAATCGGTTGTCGTAAATAGATGTCAGTAGGATCTACACTCGATTGGAGGGAATTTCAGGTGAGCTTCCGATGAAAAAATTATTGCTTCTATCCACGTTTGCTTTCGCACTTCCATTTACAGGGGCGGCTGCAAACATTTGCACAACCGGCACCCTATCCAGTTTCGTTTCGCCATGCATGATCGGCATCGGCACGATATCCAACGTTTCGACAGCTTTTCCGACTTCGTCGGGAGCAACGGCGATCTCGCCGGGTTCGGTGACGGTCACGCCCACCAGCACGGGCCTACAGCTCGGAGTGAACGCCACCTCGACGGGCAGCCAGATTCAAGAATTGCTTGTGGGCTACAACTTCGCGGCTCCGTCGATTACCGGCGCATCGCTCGTCACCACGGGTTTTTCAAGTACTGGTAATGGAGCTGTTACCGCTACCAAGCATATCTGCAGTGGGGGGACTTTTAACAGTACCCTCACCGGCTGTATTCCGTCCAGTGCCACGCGCCAGAATCTGGCAAACTTCACGGTAAGCGGCATCACGCAGGGTACCGATCAGGCAACGTTGCCGGGAAGCAGCTCTATCGCTGTGATTGACGACATCGTCGTCGATGGCGGCGGCGCGCCGGTTGGCGGGGTTACAGGGTCGGCGACTCTAAACGGTACGGTTACGAATAACTTTACCGCGAGTGCGGCGTCCGTGCCCGAGCCGTCCACGATGTTGTTGCTTGCCTCCGGTTTGTGCGGAGTTGGGTTATTGCGGCGCCGGGTTGCGGGTCGACTTGGCTCGAAAAAGTGAATTGGTTTCTCTTAAAACAAAGCAAAGGAAGCGCATGAACAAATCTAAGCCGATTCTGGCGTCGATCGTAACGGCCTTAATGATCGCGCCGATGCCAA
>JALYXS010000345.1 GCA_030946965.1 Acidobacteriota bacterium | reverse complement strand
CAGTGAGGACGCGGCACGCAAGAGTGCGTGCGCCACATTGCTCCTGGCTGTTGCCGCGGCTTTCCCGGTGATCGCGGCTCAAAAAATTACCACCGGTCCTCCTCAACTGCTCGTCGAAACGGATGCGCGCGAAGGTCCCTCGTGGGACCCGGCGTCCCGGACCCTATACTACGTGGGCGGTAATCGCGTCATGCGCAGAAGCGTTGATGCTAACGGGAACGGCAAAGTCGAAGTCTTCCGCGACAATGCCTCCGGCGCGAACGGTTCGCTGGTCGATCCCCAAGGCCGCGTACTGGGGTGCGAAGCCGGCGCCCGCCGCGTCACCCGCACGGAAAAGGGACGGCTCGCTCACTATCCTCGCGGACAATTACGAGGGCAAGAAGCTCAACTCGCCGAACGATCTTTCGATCGATTCCAAAGGCCGCGTTTATTTCACCGATCCTCGCTACGGCCGCATGGACGACATGGAAATGAAAGACGAGGCCGGCAAGCCAATCGAAGCGGTGTACCGCATCGACGCGCCCGGCAAAATCGCGCGCATCACGACGCATGAAGTGGAACGCCCGAACGGCATTTTCGTCTCGGCGGGCGATCGCTACCTCTATATTGCGGACAACTACAACAACCGCATTGGCGGCGCCCGCAAGCTTTACCGGTTCGATCTGATAGCCGATGGCGCCATTGTTCCCGGCAGCCGCAAGACCATTTTCGATTGGAAAGACGGTCGCGGTCCCGACGGGTTCCGCATGGATCGAAAGGGCCGCTTCTATGTGGCGGCGGGGCTGAATAACGCGAGCAAGTTCGAAACCACTGGCGAGTTCAAGGGCGGCATTTACATCCTGTCGCCCCAGGGCAAGCTGATCGAGTTTGTCCCTTTCCCGAAAGACGAGACTACTAACTGCGCGTTTGGCGGCCCGGATCTGAAGACTCTCTTCGTGACGGCGGGCGGCCAGTTGTGGAGCGTCCCAGTAAGCACGTCAGGGAACACTTCCCAATCGAAAGGTAGAAAATCGTTGGCCGGGAAGGCGCCAGGGTGAACCTGAATCGCCGCTTGTTTTTAGAAGTGTGCTCGGCGGCGGCCGCGTTCCTGAGCGGCGCCCGGAGTTCTCGCGCAATAGCCGCGCCCCGGCCCGATTCTTCCGCCGTGAAGCACCGCAAGAAACTCTTCTTCGCGCCGGGATACAAATCGTTCGACATGAATTCTAAAAATCACAAACGCGTGCGAATATCTGACGACGAATTGGTTACAGTATCGTGACAAGCGGGCCGGCTCGAATAATTGAATTTATCCAGACGGTTAAAATACAATCTAACCGGATACGCGAACGCGCCCCCGCATTCTGCCGTAGGTGATAACGTGGACCATCCCGAGCACGGTACGAATTCCGAAACGCCTCGTCCCACGTTCATGCGAACGGCGGGCGCGGATGCCGATGTATTGCTGCGGGTGAGCACGGCCGTTCACTCCGTTCAGGCGCTCTATGCGGCGCGCGACGCGAGCGCAAGAGAGCTTCTCGAAAGACAACTGCTCGAGCTGATCATGGAGTCGGTGCCCGCTCAGCGCGGGGCAATCGTTCTGGTGAACGATTCCGCCGAGACCACGGCCATGCCCGAGTGGAGCCGCAAAATACTGGATCAGGTGATCGGCGGCGGAATGACGATTCTCGAGAACGGCATTGGGAACGGCGGGATCTTCAGCCGGGTCGCCGTGCCGCTTTCCGTCTCCGGCAAAGTGCTGGGCGCGATTTATCTCGATTCGAGCGAACCGGAGAGCCGTTTCAGCGAGGACGATCTGGAGTTGCTCACTGCGATTTCCGGCATCGCCGCGATGGCCCTTGAAAATGCGAGATACGTGGAGTGGCTGCGTGGCGAAAACCAGCGCCTTCGCGAAGAAATCGAAGTGCGCCACAACATGGTGGGGGAAAGCCCGGCGATCAAGCAGGTATGCCAATTCATCGCGCGCGTGGCCGCTTCGGATTCAACGGTCCTGATCTGCGGGGAAAGCGGGACCGGTAAGGAATTGGTGGCGCGCGCTATTCATCAGACCGGGCCGCGCGCGCGGCAGCCTTTTATCGCCATCAACTGCGCGGCGTTGACGGAGACGCTGCTCGAAAGCGAATTCTTCGGATATGAAAAAGGCGCGTTCACCGGAGCGCTGGCGCAGAAACGGGGCAAGCTCGAAGTGGCGGAAGGTGGAACCGTTTTTCTCGACGAGATCGGCGAAATGGCTCCGGGACTTCAGGCCAAATTGCTGCGCGTATTGCAGGAGCGCGCGTTCGAGCGCGTGGGCGGCACGCGCTCCATTCCGGTCGATGTACGAGTGGTGGCGGCGACCAACCGCGATCTGCCGGTGGCGATACGCGAAGGAAAATTCCGCCTCGACCTCTACTACCGCTTGAACGTGGTGGCCCTGCATATGCCGCCTCTACGTGAGCGCCGTGAAGATATCCCGATACTGGCCCGCTATTTCGCGACGCAGCTTTGCAAGAGCCTGAAGCGTCCGCCCGTTGGCATTTCCCCCGAGGCGCGCGCCTGCCTGATGAATTACGATTGGCCGGGCAACATTCGCGAGCTTCAGAACGCGATCGAGCACGCCGTGGTGCTGGGCGCGAGCGACCTGATCCGTCCGGAAGATCTTCCCGAATCGGTGCTCGAATGCGAACCCGCATCGGGATTCGCGGGAGGAAGATATCAGGCCGTGGTGCAGGATACCAAGCGGCAGGCGATCCTGAAAGCGGTGGAGCAGGCGCGCGGCAATGTGACTGGAGCGGCCAAGCTGCTCGGCGTGCATCCCAATTATCTGCACCGGTTGATTCGCAATCTGAACCTTCGCCCGGAATTGAAGAAATTCGCGTAGCATTTCGCATAGCATGGAGATTCACCAGCCTGATGAGAGAACTGCAAATCCAGTCTCCGGACGGCGAAATCCGGAACGTGCCGCTCGAAGGGGATCGCATTTCGCTCGGGCGTTCGAGTGTTGCCGAACTCTGTTATCCGGATGACGCCGGACTTTCGCGGCGGCATTTGACACTGGAGCGCGAGGGGGAGGACTGGTTGCTGCGCGATTTGGGCAGCAAGAATGGGACGCTGCTGAACGGCGTGCGCGTGTCCGGGTCGAGCGCCTTGAAGCCGGGCGACCGCGTCACCGCCGGACACTTGACGCTGATTTTCGATTATGGCGCCAGACAACCCGCGCGCGCGGTGATGTTCATCGAAGATGTGGACGACGAGGAAAGCTCCACGACTTCTACCGTGATTACTAGTCTGGACCGGGTGATCGCGGACGACGCGGACGGCGATGCGCCGGAGCCGGTCGCGGCGGCCCACATGCACGCCGTGATCCGCGCCGCGAACGAGTTGAACGGGCAGCGCACGCTGGCCGATCTGTTTCCGTTTATCCTGAACCTTTCGATTAAGGCCGTTGCGGCGCACCGCGGCGTGCTGATGACGCTTGACGACGGAGAGCTTCAAGTGCGTGCCAGCAAAGGGGAGGAGTTCCGCATCAGCGCGGCGGTGCGCGACCGCGTGCTGAAGGCGCGGGCTTCCGTGCTGGTGCGCAACACGCATTTGGACGAGGCTTTCCGCGAAAGGCGCAGCATCGTCGAGCAGAATATTCGCACGCTGATGGCCGCGCCACTCCAGACCAACGACCGGTTGATTGGCTTGATCTACGTGGATTCGCCTTCGCTGATGCGCGAGTTTACGAAAGACGACCTGAGCCTTCTTACCGTGATGGCGAACGTGGCGGCGATCCGCATCGAGCATGCGCGGCTCGCCGAGATCGAGCAGTCGAAACAGTTGATGGCGCGTGAACTCGAGCAAGCCGCGGAAATTCAACGCCGCTTTCTGCCGTCGGGCGCGCCGCCGGTAGAGGGCCTCGATCTCGCCGGATACAACGCCCCGTGCCGGACCGTGGGCGGCGACTACTACGAGTTTTTCACGTATCCCAATGGCCGCGTCGCCATGGTGCTCGGCGACGTTTCCGGCAAAGGAATGCCCGCGTCGCTGCTGATGATGGGCCTGCAGGCGCGCGTTCAGGTGTTGATCGACGAACCGCAAGACCTGGCGGGCGTGATGACGCGGCTGAACCGGATCACGGCGGCGAACTGCCCCGAGAACAAGTTCATTAGCCTGTTTTTTTGCGTGATCGATCCGGCAAGGGGCGATCTCACTTACGCCAACGCGGGCCATAATCCGCCGCTGATTGTGCGCGCCGACGGCTCGTACGAGCGGCTGGACGGAGGCGGTCCGGTTCTGGGAATTCTGCCTTCGGTGAAGTATGGGCAGTATAGCTGCCGCATGGAAAAGGGCGATTTGCTCGCTATTTACAGCGACGGGGTTACGGAAGCCGCAACGCCGGATGACGAGGAGTTCGAGATCGAAGAACTGGCGGCCGTGCTTGCCGCGCGGCGGAATGAGACCGCGAGAACGATCGTGGCCGCGGTGAATGAAGCCGTCACGGAATGGACGAAAGGCGCTCCGCCGGCGGACGACATCACGTTGATCGTCGCGCGGAGGACGTGACGGGAAGCTAACCCGATTCCTCGTCCGTCTCTTCCACGAATTTCTCGACGCGAATCCGGTAAATCGCCGGCTTGCCGTCCCGGTCGCTCTGGAAAAAAATATTCTGGCTGTTGGGCGAAAAGATCGGAGCCGCCATGGCCGGGTCGCTGGCGCGGTGCTCGCATAAAGTTAGCTCGCGGCGGGTTAGCCGCAAAAACAGCAAAACATATGGCGACGACTGATTCCGGCTCGCTCCCACAAACACCGAGCTATCGCCATTTTGCCCGAAATGCACAAACTGGCTAGTCTTGCCGACTAGCTTGTCGGCATTCTCGTCGGGCGTGTGTTCGCGCAGCGTGTTGAGTTGCGTCCGGTCTTCGGGAAACCGCAAATATACGATCGTCTTTCCCGCCGGCGTCCATCTTGCCGGGCCAATCCCGGATTCGATTCGTAGCCGCCGGTTCTGCTTCCCGTCGAAATTCACCAGCCAAAGCCCGGCATTCTCCTGACGGTAGAGAATCTGGGTGCGCCGGGGACGGATCACTGGATCGCTCAGAATCCATTGCGCCTCGGCTACCGTTGTGACGCCGCCCTTTGTCACGGCCACGAGCCGCAGACGCGACGTATTGCCGCGCTTTTCACCAAAGGCGATGTAGTGCCCGTCATCCCCGAGATTCGATCCGGGACAGCGCTCGAACCCGTCGGCCACGCGGTAAACTTCGCGTTCTTTCAAATTCGATAAATTCGCGATGCGCAACGATGCGCCGTCGAAATAAGAGAAGCTCCGTTCATCCGGGAACAGCGAGAGGGATGAGCCGTCGAGCGCCTGGGCATTGGTCAACTGGCGCGATTCGCCGTTTTTCAGGTCCATCCGGAACGCTTGCGGCGACCCGGCGCGATCGCTCGCATACAGCAGGAAATTCCCCTTCCGGGAGACGGCTCTTTGATAGTACGCGGGCAACAAGCTGGTAATTTTCGAGCTGGTTAAGCGTAAGACTTCGAGCTCCGTGGCGGGGTCGGGATAACGCCGCCATTCCGAAGGAAAGATCTCACCCTTTTCCCCTCTTGCGGGAACGGCGGATGCGGCGAGGAGAGAGAGAAAGGCCCGCCTCTGGAGCAGGAGCTTCATATGCGGGATGTTTTTCAAACGCTCCCGGCGGAACGAGTTACTTGTGGCCCGTCTGATAATGGGCGGCGAGCATATCCATCCCGAAATCGCCCTTGTAATCGCGCCAGACGCTGTGAATGTGGTTCGCGTGATCCTGCGTGTCGTCGAACTCGATTAAGAATGCGGGAGTCTGCACGCGATAGTAATGCGGCTGGCCAACGTCGGCGCCGCCCGCCCACGCGAAGTAGATATTCTTGCCCGCCTGATGCAGCTTTTCCATGCGCGCGTCGGCTAACTGGTCCGGCATATTGCGCGCGTAAAGTTCCACCAGGGAAGTAAGCAGCGCGAATTGCGATGCCGACATCTTCGACGCCGATAAGCCTGAAGGCTGCCCTTCGAGAGCCGCCCTGCGGGATGCCATCGTGATGATGTCTTTGTATGCGGTCTGATCGACCACGGCCACCTTCTGCTGATCGGGCGTAAGCGCCTTCAACAGTTCGCGGCCCATGTCTTCTTCGCCGGCCAGCGCGCGCAAGCCTTTCCGGGGACCGTCCGGAACTTGCGCGGGATTGGCTCCGAAGAAGCTAGGAGTCGAAGAGACGCGGCCGTCGGCAACCGTATAATTCTGGCTGACGTGATGGCCTTCCACGCGGTAGCCCCAGGTACCCGTATCGGATGGCTCGCCGAAAACGCTGAAGTAATATTTCTCCGGATTGCGCTTCTCGCCATCGTCTTTTTCGATCGCCTTCAGAACGTCCTCGAGGCTCATGATAGTTTCGGCTTTGATGAGTCCCTGCTGGCTCAAGCCCGCGCTCAGCAGAGCGGTGGCGAGATGCTTTTGAGCGGAGTCCATCTCCCGAAGCGGCAAGCCCTTGCGCGGTTTGGGGATGAAGTGCCAGTCCATGCGCTCATCCTGATCGAACGTGAACGTCGCCTTGGCCTTTTGCTCGGCCGAAAGCGAATTCAGAAAAGCGGTTGCGGCTGTCGACATGACCGACGAAGAAGTGGCGCGATGGTAGGCGGCCATCAATAAAATTCCTCCGAGTGCGATCGCTGCGAATCGGGGCAGCAGGTGCTTCATGGCGGAACCCTCCGGAGACTCAGTGTATCGCAGTCTAGCTTCGAGTGTTTTTCGAGATCTCCCGATAGATCCAGGCTTTGGCCAGCGCCCAATCGCGCTTCACCGTCGATTTTGAGATCGCGAGCGCCTCCGCGGTCTCTTCAATCGAAAGCCCCGTAAAAAAACGCAATTCCACGATGCGGCTCTGTTGCGCGTCGAGTTTTGCCAGCTTCTGTAATGCGTCGTCCAGCAGTTCCAGATCCACCTCGGCCGCGGCGGGCGCGGCAATGGCTTCGTCGAGCGTGAGGGCCTGAAAGCCGCTGCCGCGTTTCTCCGATCTGCGAGCCCGTGCTTCATCGACCAGGATGCGCCGGATAATACGCGCCGAAATCGCGAAAAAGTGGACGCGATTGCGCCATTCCACGTTGGACGCACCGGCAAGGCGCATGTACGCTTCGTTCACCAGCGCCGTGCTCTGCAAGGCATGCCCGGCATTTTCGCCGCGAAGGAAGCGATGAGCCAGGCGGTGCAGTTCTCCGTAGACAAGTGGAATGAGCGCGTCGAGAGCCCGCTTATCGCCCACGCTCCACACGGCTAACAGCTCGGTGACGCCCGCCGGCAAAGAATCCCACTGCGTGAACCTTCAAAAATAATAGCGCGGGAATGAGCCAAACGTGTAAGCCGCCGCGCTTCTGACTAGTGGGTGCGGATAGCACTCTTGGAACAGTGGAGAAAAAATATGAAGCGTTTTTGTGCGGTAGCAATTTTGTTTTGTGCCGGCTTGGCCGGCGCCGAAAAGAAGCCTGGAGTGGTTCGCATAGCCGTGATGGCTCCCGTGGCGCAGATGGGAGATGCGAATTTCAGCGACTCGCTAAAAGGTTTGCTGGTGCGGCGCCTGAACGGGCCGGCGGCGGAATTTGTCGCTCTGGCATCGGTGCAGCCGCTGCAAGTGGAGGCTGAAATCAAAGCCGGTCAATTCGATTACCTGCTGTTTTCATCGATGACGCAGAAGAAAAGCGGCGGGAATATGGGGATGCTGCGCGGGGCGATGGCCGTGGCCAGCATGGTCCCGATGGTGGGCGGCATGGCTAGCATGGGCGGGATGATCGCCGCGCAAGCCGCTAGCGTCGCGCTAAGTACGGCTAGCATCGCGTCCGGAACGGTGAAGGCAAAAAGCGAAGTCACTTTTGAATACAAACTAACTCCGGTGGGAAGCGATAAGCCCGTCCTCGCGAACAGCTTCAAGGCCAAGGCGAAATCCGACGGCGAGGATGTGATCACGCCAATGATCGACCTGGCCGCCGTCGCGATCGTTACTCAGGTTGCGCTGAAGCAGTAGCAGCGCTGGCCGGGGCGGGCAGGCCCTTAGGGCCGCCCCGCAAGAGCCTTTCAAAATTTGAGCGTTAAGCCGAATTGTAGAATGCGCGCATCCTTAGCCGTGGCAATGACGCCGAAGTTGGCCGATCCGAACGATTTTCCCGGTTCGCCGTAGTTCGCGCGATTGACGAAATTGAACGCCTCTCCGCGGAATTGCAGACTGAAGCGCTCCCGGAAACGGAGCGTCTTCAGGGCGGAGAGATTGAGATTTACCAGCCCCGGACC
>JALYXS010000337.1 GCA_030946965.1 Acidobacteriota bacterium | reverse complement strand
TGGGTGCGGCGCATCTCCGAGACAATCGCGCGCGCCACCACGTCGCGCGGCGCAAGCTCGCGCATGGGATGGTAGCGTTCCATAAATCTTTCGCCCGCGCTATTCAGCAAATAAGCGCCTTCGCCGCGCAATGCCTCGGATAGCAGAAATCGGGGCGCGCCCTCCACATGCAAAGCGGTCGGGTGAAACTGCACGAACTCGATGTTTTCGACCTCCGCTCCCGCCCGCCAAGCCATGGCGACGCCGTCGCCCGTTGCGACATCCGGATTCGTCGTCTCTTTGAAGACGCGCCCGAGCCCGCCGGTGGCGAGCAACACCGCCCGTGCATACACCGGGTTGACACTTCGCGTCGTCTCGTCAAACACCCGAGCGCCGGCGGCTTCGCCATCATTCATCAAGAGATCGGTGGTGGCGTGATAGCTCTGAAATTTCACATTGGGCAGCGACGAAGCTTTCTTATAAAGCGTGCGCGCGATTTCCCGTCCGGTGGAATCCCCGTGCGCGTGCAAGATGCGGTCCCGGCTGTGCGCCCCTTCGCGCGTGAAAGCAAGCCGGGTTCCGTCGCGGTCGAACTCCGCGCCCCACTCGATCAGTTGCTGGATCGCCGCCGGGCCTTCTTCCACCAGGGTGTGAACCGCCTTCTGGTCGCAAAGCCCGTCGCCCGCGTAGAGGGTGTCTTGCTCATGCAGCTCGACTTCGTCGTCGTCGCTCAACGCAACCGCGATCCCGCCCTGAGCGTATTCTGAAGACGATTCCCGGAGCGTGTCTTTGGCGACCACCAGCACGGTTCCGGCTTGCGCTAATTCGATCGCCGCGCGCAATCCAGCGACGCCCGCGCCGATTACGAGAAAGTCGGGGTCCATTTCTTATTGCGATTTTAACAGTCGTCGCGTCGGAGGCGTGGCGCGGACACGGCAGACACGAGTGTCCGGGCCACAATTTTCATTTCGCCTTTTGCCCAGCGTTATAACAGTGCATTTCAAGCCCAACGGCCCAGCGCCGCTGGAACCCTTTCCAATACTTCTGGCCCGCCGTTCCACTGCCTTGGCTGAAGCTCGATCCCGCCGATTCGCCCGGCTTCAACGGCCACGCCCCATCGTTGGAATTCTCGATTGAGGGGTGCAGATAGGCGCGGCGGCTTTCATCCCCCTTCAGATACAAATCGAGGAAAGCGGTGATGAAATGCTGATTGATGGCGTCGATCCGGTCCTTGCGCCAGACCGGCTCTGCAAAACTCTCGCGCAGAATAAAGCTGGGCGGAAAGCCGGGCGGAATCGGATTCCCGCCAACATTGTGGCGCGCGTTCTCATAAACCAGCAGGCAGCGTTCGGAGTTTACCGTGCGTTCGAACGCCGGCTTCACGCCCTGGCGGTAATCGGAAACATCGTCCTGGTCGCCGTCGATAAATAAAGACGGGATACGAATGCCCTCGAGTCCGCTCGCGTCCCAATTATTCCGCGGCGGTTGCGCGCCCCAGGGTGCGATGGCGACCACGGCTTTGAGATTCGCGCGCGCTTGCCCTTCAAAAGCCGCGCTGCCAGCTAACCAATCTTTGAAATACGCGCCCGGAATCAATTTGGCTGCGCTGCCGTTGGCGCTATAACCCGCCCCGGCGCTCGCGAGAGCCCCGTAACCGCCCATGGAATAACCCACGATGGCAACTCTCGAGACAGCGAGCAATCCGTGCAGAAAATCATTCGTCCGGCGAGAGCGCTGGTCGAGAGCGTTCATGGTGAACAACTGATCGCTCGCGCGATTGAGCAACGTGCTGTCAAATCGCCTAACGTCGCCGAATACGGAATCGGTGTGATCGATTGCGGCGACAATATATCCTTTCGACGCGAGATTCTCGGTGAGGTAACTCAAGAACGTACGCGATCCGGGATAGCCATGCGAAACGATCACTAGCGGAAATTGTTCGCCCATCACCGGAGCCGCGTCACGCAAGGCTTTGCCGGAGAACTGAAAGGATCTCGGAACTCCCGGCGGGACCACGCCAGTGCGTCCGGGCATCGGACTGGTATACACCGTGCGCTCTTGCTCACCTGGCGGGATGACGGCCGGATACCAGACTTCGATCTTGAGCGGCCGGTCGTAGAGCGGTGCCTTACCCGTATCATTGTTGAAGTTCAGGATGTCGACTTGGCCGGGATGAACGAGGTCGATCGTTCGCACGCCGACGCGATACGGGCCGAGAGCCGCGAGTTCAGGCGCGTCCGTGCCGGGCACACTGAAAGGAATCGCTGAATCTGGTTGCGCGCCGCATGGCGCCACCAATGGCAGCATCGCGAAAACGGCTAGCGGGAACATCTGCATTCTGTCATTCCACCTTCAATAACCGCGCGAGCACTGGCAGTGGCACCGCGCCTTCCTTAAGCGCCGCGTCGTTAAACTCCAGCGCGTTGAACGCGGTCCCTTTCGCCTTTCGGTACTTGTCGCGCACCGCCACCCAATCGCGCCAGCCAACCAAATACGAAGGCAATTGGCACGAAGAAAGCTGCGCGCGCTGCAGTTTTCCCACCGCTTCTTCCCGCTCCTGAAAGGTTTGCTTCTCCATCAGGTCGATGGCTTCCCGATCCGTCATCTTCCCGGTTTGCAGCCGGATATCGATAATCGCGTTGGCCAATACGCGCAACTCTTCTTTCTCAAAAGTAAGCCGCAGTTCGGGTGAATTGCCGAGGAATCCTTGATCGAGCATTGTCTGCGTAGCGAACTGCGCCCAGCCTTCCACGTAGGGCGTATTGCCGTACACCGTTCGCAAAATGCGCCGGATCTTCGGCTGAACGTCGTTCGCGAATTCACCTTGCACGTAGTGGCCGGGCATGGCTTCATGAATGGTGAGCAGCTTGAGCTTGAAAAAATTGTACTCTCGCAGCTTCGATTCGGCCCGTTCCTTGGGCCAGTCTTTCGGAATGGGAGTAACCCAATAGAACGCGCCCAGTTGCGGTTCCAGCGCCGGGGCCGGGTTGAAGCCGCCTACGCTATAGATGCCACGCAGGAATTCCGGCGTTTCGATCACTTGCAAATTGCCGCGCGTGGGCAGCGTTAGCAGACGCTTATCGCGAACGAAATTCTCCGCTTCGGCGAGATCCGCTTTGGCATCCCCGATGTAGCTTGCGGGCGTGGAGTGGCGGTCTGCAATTCGCGATAGAGCCGCGGAAATCACTCGATTTTCGCGCTCGACGCCCGCTAGGCTGGATTGGTCTTTGTGATCCGGATACATTTTCGCGTGCAGTGGGGTCGCAAGTTCGAGCATTCGAGAACGCACCGTCTTGAGATCGGATTCGGCGGCCGCGAGCACCTCGCTGGGCGTCTTGTCCGTGCCAAGCGCGAACTTGAACTTAGTGTTATAATGATCTTCGCCCAGGCGCCAGGATGGCTCGCCGCCCGAACGTTTTGGAAGTTCGCCGGTCAGGAAGCGGTCGAATCCGCGCAAATTGTCGAGTGCCAGACTGGCTGCGCTATCGTACTCGGATTTCAGCTCGGCGGGAACTCCGGCGCGGATCACCTTGTCGATCAAATTAATATTGCCCTCGTTTTCCTCGCGCGCGACTTTGATCCAGACTGAAGGCGAATTGAAGAGAAAGCGTTTGGGCGGATCCAAGAAGGCGGGAATTTTGTTCATCCGGGCGATGATGTGGCGGATGCGTTCGGGCTTGGCGGCGTAATTGAGCATGTATGGATTGAACAGCGCATTCCCGATCGTTTCGACGTAAACGGTCGGGTTGCGCGCCCAGTTCCGTTCGATATCTAGCGCGATGAATGCCAGGGAAATTTGTTCTTGCATGATCTTCAAATCCGCCCGGTCTTCGGCGGACAATCCGTTGGCATCGACATCTTTCAGCCGTTTCCGAAAGTCGCTGTAGAAATTGCGTTGACGCTCGATTGACTGGCGCGAGTAATCGTCGAGCTGCGTGTCGAGAACGACGCCTTTATATTGGTGGAGACCCTGCGCGGTGGCGTTCACCGGGGAAAAAGCCAGAGAGGTGTAAACGAACTCCTCCTCAAGCGACGGGAACGACGCATTCGACTTCGGGTGGCTACACGAAATCAGCGCGGCGCATAGCGACAATACAGGGAGTGCGTGCTTCCGTTCCAGCATCAGATCAGTGTAGCGGGGAAAACGCGAGAAAATATCCTGTAGAGGAGCGTTTATGGGCAAATTGAACGAACACGATCGCGACGAAATCCCGGCTAGAGAGTACGCCTTCCCTAAGCAGCGCAAAGAGCCGCTCGAAGACGCGTCGCATGTGCGGAATGCCGTGGCGCGTTTCGATCAGGTGCAGGGTGTCACCGACATCGAGCGGGACGAAGCTTGGAAACGAATTCAGGCCGCGGCGAAGAAATTTAAGGTGGAGTTGAGCGAGCCGGATTGGCGCGACTTGAAGAAGAACAAGCGATAAGGTTGACCCGGCGGCTTGCAATGCCGCCAAAGATTCCCGCACTGCCGGATTGACGCCCGCCTCGGTATCTTGCCGTCGCATCTGGTGGAACTTGGTCAGGATATCGTTTGCTTTTGAAAGAGCCGTGATTCGCTCCGCGAATTGACTCAGCGCAGCGCTCGGAATGGCGTACACGCGACATTGTCCGGGGTCGTCATATCGAGGTTGTGGGTATAGTGGGCGATCGAGCAAAAGCTGTGGTCGCTAGCCGACGTGGCAAAAACCCGGCTCGCAGCCTCCTGCCAGAACCGGCATCGGGCAGGGGCTCGGCCGGACCGGGCTTCGACGCCCTCCGGAACACTATCGGTCAGGCAAACGGCTACCTGAGGCTGTGAAAGATCAGATCGTGAGTGAGCGCGTCGGAAATAGTAATAACGACTTACGGCACGCAACATTTCAGCGACACGGGTTGCCAGTTCGACGCGTCTCCTCTACATTGGCTTAAGGCAAGCGCCACCA
>JALYXS010000336.1 GCA_030946965.1 Acidobacteriota bacterium | reverse complement strand
CGATACATCTTCATGGATTCACGTTTTGGGAAACGGGTCGCGAAGGTGCGCGCCAGCAGGAATCGGCATGGACGCGGGGCAATACGACGTTGGTAGGCGTCGCCCAGGCGAAAGATATCGAATTCGTGGCGGATCGCCTGGGCGACTGGATGCTCCATTGTCATCTGCCGCACCACATGATGAATCAGATGTCGTCGAACGTGGGTCCGATGACGCGGGGCGGACGTGGAATCCAGGCCGGCGCCAGCATGGAAGAAGGGATGGGAATGCTCCGCGACGGCAATGCGACTTCCGAGAATCGCGCTCCGAGCTTGGGGCGCGGTCTAGGTGTTGGATCCACGACCGGGACACCGATGACGAACGGTCCCTTGTCCCAAACGGACGCCCACAAAGCCATGGCCAACATGCCGGGGATGAGTGGAATGAGCATGCCGAAATTGCCGGAAAACGCGGACAAAGTGCCGTTGTTCCCTCAAGACGCTTTCATGGAAGGTCCCATGATGGCAATGGATAAAGACGTGGAAAAACCGGAGACATACGGTTTACCTCCGAACTGGAGCGGTTTTGTGGGTGGAATGATGACGCTGGTCCGCGTCATGGCGCCCGATCAGTACGACAAAATCATAGCTTTAAAGGATCAACGGCAGAAGCTGAGGGGGAGTGGCGCGTGATGAAGTCAAGAATGGGAGTTGCCGTAGTTGTTGCGACCCTGCTCAGTGCGCTAGCTGTCGCGCAACAAAATGATACGAAGTCCTACACGTTGCGAGGAACCGTGGAGCAGGTGAACACGACCACGAAGCGGTTGAGAGTCGCGAATGAGCCGATCCCAGGGGGGATGGGCCCGATGACGATGAACTATTCCGTCGACCAGGAAGACGTGCTGAAACGCGTCAAGCCAGGCGACCACATCGCGGCAAAGATGTACGAAGGCGGAACGGCACTTTACGACATCCAGATCCTGCCGGCTGCGCCCGCAACCCCTGAGTCCGCCGGCGCAACGGGGCTGCGTCTCGAAGATCTGGAGCGGATGGCATTAGCAAACAACCCGACGGTCGCGCAGGTCCAGGCTAATGTTCGCGTGTCCGCCGGATTGGCTCGGCAAGCAGGTCTTTATCCGAATCCCACAGTCGGCTACTACGGGGATGAGATTCGCGGCGGTTACACCGGAGGCGGCAAGCAGGGCGGTTTCATCAGCCAAACGATTGTCACCGGAGGCAAATTGCGCGCCGCCCGCCGGGTTGCCCAACTGTTCGCCCAGGAGGCGGAAACGACTGGAGAGGTGCAGCGGCTGCGAATCCTCAACAACGTGCGCATGATCTTTTATCAGATTCTCGCCGGTCAGAGACTGGTCGACGTGAGGCAAAGGCTAGCAAAGTTGGCGGCCGATGCGACGGAGACTTCTCACCAGCTCGCCAACGTGGGGCAGGCCGACCGCCCGGATGTTCTCCAGGCCGAGGTGGAGCAACAACAGGTAAATGTCAGCCTTCGCATTGCGCGCCAGAACCTCCAGTCGTCGTGGAGAACGCTCGCGGTCGTGACTGGCAAACCTGATCTTCCGCAGGCTCGTTTGGAAGGCGATCTGGAAGCCATTCCGGAACTACATTATGAGGAATGGCTGGCCACTACCTTAAGAGAAAGTCCGGAAGTGAAACTCGCGCAACAAGCCGCGGATCGCGCCGAGGCGTCTTTTACTCAGGCCAAGAAGGCGCCGATCCCTGATCTGCAACTATACGGGAACCTTTCTCAGAATTATGAGCCTCTGGAAACGACGCGGAGACCGATCGGGTTGAACGGCGGCGTCCAGATCGGCGTTCAGTTGCCGATCTTCAATCGAAATCAAGGCAACATCGCCGCGGCCAACGCCGGAATCGAGAGCGCGAAACAGGACCTCGTTCGCTTGAAGCTTCAAATTGCCCGCGATGTGGCGAACCTGTTTCGCGATTACGATTCCGCTCGCACGACGGTCCAACAGTACAAGAACGAGATGCTGCCGCGCGCCGAGCAGGCGTACAAGCTCTATCAGACTAATTACCGAAACATGGCGGCGGCTTATCCGCAGGCGCTTATCGCGCAACGAACGTGGTTTCAGTTGGAAGTCGATTACGTTCAGGCGTTGGAAATTGCTTGGCAGAGCGCACTTGGCATTCGAGGGTTCGGGTTGATGGATGGACTCTCGGGACCAACCGGCTCGTCAATCGGCCGTAACGCGCAAACCATGATGAACGGTAATCAATCCGCGGGCGGCAATGGCTTGCCGGGTACTCCCACTATGGAGGATTAATCCGCCTATTTCACCGCCACCACCACTCCCGGTTGGCTCACTGCCGATCCCACCTGAAGCTTCAATGCGATGACCCCACCTGGCGCGAACCCGCCCGGTACGCGCGAATTGATCTGCATTAGTCCAATAAAGCCCGGCGCGTCGCCCGCGTAAAGAACTTCCGAAGTATAGTCGCCGATCGTGACATTCACCGCGGTTCCGCCCTGCCCTCCTCCAGTCGCGAAGAACGTCACAACGCCTCCGCGCTCCGCCGGGTTAATCTCCGAATTCAAACTGCCATCCGGATTAATGAGGACGGCGAGACCAGTGCCTCCGGCAAGCGTGAAGATTGCGGGAGCGGCGTCAACTAAGGACAACGACGCTTTCGCGCGCGAAATCGATTGGTAGACCACCTCGACCTCGGCAACCTCGTGCCCAAGTGTCGCGAAAGGCACGAGGGCATTGATCTGGCTATCTTGAACGAAAAACAGCGGCGCGGCCTTCCCATCGAACAGTACCTGCGTGCCCGCCACCTGCACGGCCAGCACGCCGGGGGAATCGAACGACCCGCGAACGCCCACGAGCGGACCGAGACCCGAGCCGAATAGCGACACGATGGAGCCTGGCGCGACCGCACCCTGCTGCAAGCTCGCGGCGTTCACAATATTTATAGTCTGCTGGATATTTTCCGAGATCGCCGCCGCGATCAAAGTTAACTTCCGGATGCGATTGTTCCCCGTGTCCGCAATCCAAATTGCCCCGCCGGGGTCGGTGGCCAAAGCCGATGGCGCGTGTAACTGGGCCATATCGGACGAATTTCCATCGCCGCCAAACCCGGCTTGGCCGGTGCCCGCCACGGTTGAGATTACGCCACTTGGCAGTACGACGCGCACGCGATTATTTCCGGTATCGGCAATCCATATATTTCCCAACGGGTCCACCGCGACCCCGCTCGGCTGGCTCAATTGCGCGCCCGCGGCCGGACCGCCATCCCCCGAAAAGCCGCCCGTGCCCACGCCCGCCATCGTCGTCAAAACGCCTTCGGGAGTCAGTTTTCGAACGCTGTTGTTCCCTGAATCCGCGATGTAGAGATTACCGTCCTTGCCCATCCACAATCCGCGCGGGGCATCGAGTTGAGGAGGACCCGCCACGGTCGAGATGATGCCGTTGGCATTTACCCGGCGCACCCGATGGTTACCGGTGTCGGCGATATAGAAGGTCCCGGCGCCGTCGACGGCAACACTGGATGGCAATTGCAATTGCGCCGAACGCGCGGACGAAAGGTCGCCCGTGAATCCAGTCGTTCCGTTGCCTGCTACCGTTACCAGAGTCGCTCCGGGCGGAAGCTTTCGGATCTCATCGTGGTTTCTCTCGGCGATGAAAACATTCGATAAGCCATCTACCGCCACGCCGCTCGGACCGTTTAACTGGTCCGCCGCGGTTGAAATCGCGCCCGCGGTCGAGACCAGCCGCACCCTTCCATTCCCTTCGTCTCCGATCCAGACGTTTCCGGCGGCATCCACCGCAATCCCGCTCGGGCCGCTGAGCCGCGCCGCAATGGCCGGGCCGCCGTCGCCACGGAATCCGTAGTTTCCATCTCCCGCAATGGTGGAAAGGATTCCAGCCGGGTTCACCGCCTGCAGCCGGTTGCCATTAGCCAGAATCAGACTCCCCGCATGATCGAGCGCCAGATCGCGCGCGTTTCCTGGAATGGTGCTTACGACCCCGCTTGTGGCCAGCTTGCGAATCCGATGATTTCCCGCATCCGCGATGAAGAGATTTCCCGTGGAATCGATGGCAACGCTGGTAGGCAGATTGAGCTGGTTTGCCCCGGAAGCGCCGGCATCGGCGGCGCCGATCACCGTCGAAATGCGCCCGGCGGAAATCTTGCGAATCCGTTGGTTTGCGCTATCGGCAAAATACAAATTTCCGGAATTGTCGAACGCCATTCCCGCGGGAGCATTTAGGTTCGCCGCCGCGGCGGGCCCTCCGTCTCCCTCGAATCCGGGAACGCCCGTTCCGGCAATTACAACGCTCGTTTCCCCAGGCGCAATGCGCCGAATGCGATTCCCATTGAACTCGGAAAAATATAGATTTCCCGATCCGTCCGTCAGAACGTTGCGTGGAGACTGCAATTTTTCCGGGGCGTTTCCCGCGATCGTGGTAATTATTCCGGCGGGATCTACCCTGCGCACGCGGTTGTTGCCCAAGTCGGCTATATAGAGATTACCGGCCAAATCGACGGCTACTCCATAGGGCAGATTTAGCCTCGCCTGGTTCGCCGGGCCACTGTCCCCTTGAAAGCCGGCAACGCCCGTTCCCGCAATGGTCGAAATAGTTCCGGCGGCGGTAATTTTGCGAACGCGGTGATCGTTCGCGTCGGAAACGTAGATGTTGCCGGCACGGTCGGCGCAGACGCCCTCGGCGTCGCTTAGAGAGGCAAGGGCCGCCGGCCCGCCATCGCCAACCAGACTGCTGCCCGCGACGGTCTCGATGGCATAACTGCGGACGGCAGCCTCAGCGGTTCCCGACAGCAGCGCGAACATGAGGCAAACACAATTTATTTTCAAGAAAAGCATCAACAATTCGTGGAGGGACTATGCAGAAGTTCTCAACTCCACCGATGGATGGACATGCGATGTCAAATTCTTGCCGCCTGTCTCTCAATCGCCACAATTCTGCCGGGCGCAACCATTCATCTCAAGAACCGCGACGTAAAAACGCGCGCCGATCGAAACAGTTTCCGAGGGGAATCCCTGAAGCGTCGTTCATCCAGCAAGTCCCACTATTTGTTGCAGTTCCCAGGGCCTATCACAAGCGATGAAGTAGATCAACTAAATGCCAGGGGAGCCGCCGTCACCAGCGCCGTCCCGGATAACGCCTTGATGGTGGTGGCGGCGGATGGATTTTCGGTCGAAGGGTTGGACGTCGAATGGGCGGGGCGCCTTCGCCCTGCCGATAAGCTCAGCTCGGCGTTACCCGATTCGGGATCGGGCATACCAGGCGTTTTTGTGGTCGAGTTCCATTCCGACGCCGACATGGACGCCGGGCGGGAGATGGCGATCGAAGCGAACCTGAGCCTTCTCGAGCGTGACGATCTTCTCAGCAACGAACTGCTGGTTTCGGGAACGGCCGGCGCCGTTTCGGCATTAGCCGATTGGGATGAGGTGGACTACATCTTTCCGGCTTCGGACGATCTGGCTTTGGGTATCCCCCTGATTGCCTGCGCGGGAGCGCTGACGGCGCAGGGGACGGTGGCGCAATACGCGATCGTAGGCCACGGCTGGTCGCCCGACGCGGCGAACGGAGTGCAACTCAAGTACGTTTTCGACGGACTTACTTCTCGAGTCCCCGACCAGACTACCGAAGCCGAGATCGCGCGGGCGCTTCAAGAGTGGACCAAGTACGCGAACGTGCAGTTCGCGCCAAGCGCGTCCTCCTCAAGTGGCGGGACGAGCGGCGATGCGTTCGCGCCGCGGACCATACGCATAACCTTCGCGACGGGGGATCACGGCGATGGATATCCATTCCAACCTTTTGGCAGCGCCCTCGCGCACACCTTCTATCCCGCCCCGCCGAATGCGGAACCGCTTGCGGGTGACATGCATTTAAACGAAGAGGAAAGGTGGCACTCAGGCGCGAACATAGATATTTTCACGGTTGCGTTGCATGAAGCCGGACATGCTTTGGGCTTGGGGCATTCGGACAAACCAGGGGCGATCATGTACCCCTACTATCGATTGGGCGCGAGCATTTCGACCGACGATATTGCCGGAATCCAGGCGCTCTACGGCGCGGCGGTGGATTCAACACCGGCGGAGGCAACTCGCGGCAACCCGGCCCCTCCGGTAGCCGCGGCCACGCCGTCGCTGCTTACCGTTGCCGTTCGCAATCCCGCTTCGGCCGCGGTCGAAACTCTGGCGGACACGCTGCTGGTGTCGGGAATAGCCGCCGATGGCATCGGCGAAACGACAGTTGCCTGGCAGACTGACCACGGCGCGGCGGGAAACGCAACCGGTTCCACAACATGGTCGATCCGCGCCGTCCCTCTATCCGTTGGCCTGAATACGATTACGCTCACCGCGGCGGACTCAACCCATCACACCGCATCGACTACGCTAAGCGTTACCCGGAAAAGCGCTCCTGCCGGAACAGCTGGAACGCCTGGAAGCGGCAAGACCGCGCCGTCGATCCACGTTACATCCCCGAATACCACAATTGTTTCGACTAACTCGGCGACGATCTCCGTTCGGGGGACCGCTTCAGATAACGCCGGAGTGGTAAACGTGACATGGCTGAACGCCTTGGGCGGATCTCAAGGAATCGCGTCGGGGACGGACGAGTGGACGGCATCCGGAATCCCGCTATACCCTGGCACGAACACGATAATCGTTCGGGCATTCAACGCGGCGGGTAATAGTAGTTGGCGATCGTTAACAGTGATCCGTAAATAATTTGGCGGCTTTATCAAGGGAGAATCTTAGTCCCCACACCACACTGTGAAGTACCGGGCCGATTCGAAAGCCTTCCCGATCATGACCATCAACGACGCTTGGACGGTAGCGCGGCAAAGTTGGGAGCCGCTGGCCGGCGTGCCACTCTCTCCCGCGAGCGACGCGCAAGAGTTTTCGACCATTTTAGTGGTGGACGATTTCGACATGGCCCGGCGGGCAGTCGCGGCAATGCTGCGCGGCAAGAATCGCGAAATTCTTGAGGTATCGGGTGGCCTACAGGCGCTCGATCTGCTGGCCCGCCGCGACGTTGAATTGATAGTGCTGGATAAAACCATGCCGGAGATGGATGGGCTCGAGTGCTGCCGGCGGATCAAAGCGGACCGTAAGACCGAACTGATTCCCGTGCTTATGTTGACGGGCAGCAACAGCATCGAAGACGAGTTGGAGGGTATTCGCGCCGGCGCCGACCAGTTCCTCGCAAAGCCCATTCACCCGGAGTTACTGCGCGCGCGCGCCGCGTCTCTTATCCGGCACAAGATTGCCATTAGCCGGCTCGAAGAAACCGAGGCGACGCTTTTCGCGCTCGCGCAGGCTGTCGAAATGCGGGACCGGTACACCGCGGGCCATTGCGAGCGCCTCGCCTTGTTGAGCGTCGCTTTTGGCGTACGCCTTGGATTGCCGCGCCAAGATCTGCTGGCGCTGCACCGGGGCGGCTACTTGCACGATGTCGGTAAAATCGGCACGCCCGATTCGATCTTATTCAACACCGGCGGCCTCGATCCGGCCGAGCGCGAGATCATGCAGACTCATACTCTGCGGGGCGAGGAGATCTGCCGGCCCTTGCGATCGCTCGATACTGTGTTGCCGATTATTCGCGGCCATCATGAACGCTGGGACGGGTCCGGCTATCCGGATAATCTATCGGGCGAATCGATCCCGCTGCTCGCGCGCGTGCTGCAATTAGCCGACATTTACGACGCCCTCACGACGAACCGGCCTTACCGCGTGGCTCTGCCATCCGCGGACGCAATTCAGATAATGCTCGCTGAATCGGAAAGAGGCTGGTATGACCCGGAGTTGACGAGACGATTTGCCGAGGGAGGAATAGAGGACGAATTCAGAAATGCGCTCCTGCAAATGGGAAAGCAGTTGCGCGGCGCAACGGCTTGAGGGAGCTATAATCATGGGTTAGGGGCAAATCATGAACAAGTACGCCAAATTTGCGGTCCTGATCGCGATCGTTCTCGGCACGTTAATCTGGCTAGCCACGGCTGGAATTTCGGGCTCCCAGACCTATTACAAAACCATATCCGAGCTTGACCGCATGGACAAGCAAACGCAGCAGGATAAGCGCGTGCGCGTCGGTGGCGACGTCGAGAAAGGCTCCATCGTGCGCAAGAACGAACTGGTGCAGTTCACGCTGGTTCAAGAGAGCCGCAAGCTGAACGTGGTCTATAACGGGAAAGATCCGCTGCCCGACACATTTCGCGACGGCGCGCAGGCTTTAGCGGAAGGCAAACTCGGCGCCGATGGCGTGTTCCGTTCGAACCACGTCCAGGCTAAATGCGCTTCCAAATACGCGCCGAAGCCCGGCCAAGCTCCCGCCGGATTGAAGGCAGTTCCCGCCAAGAGCGCAAGCCTCTAAAATATATGGAAAACGTAGGCGCACTTGCCCTGGTTCTGGCGTTTTGCGTGGCCCTCTACGCCATCGCGGCGTCAGTCGCGGGCCGGCTGAAACGGAAGCCTTTTTTGATTCTGAGCGGTGAACGCGCCGTTTACTCGGTGTGGTTTCTGGTAACGGTCGCGGCGGGGATTCTGGTCCGCGCTATCATGACCAGCGATTTCCGCTTCGCTTACGCCGCCGGCCACAGCAACCGCGACATGCCTATGTTGTACAAATTCACGGCATGGTGGGGAGGCCAGGAAGGCTCGCTGCTGTTCTGGAGCTGGCTGCTGGCCACTTACGCCGCCGTGGTGGTTTTTACCAACCGGCGCAAATTTCGCGACATGATGCCTTACGTGGTCGCGGTGCTTTCGACCATTCAAGCGTTTTTTCTGATCCTCAACGCATTCCTGTTAAGCCCGTTCCAGATGCTGGCCGTCGATAAGGTGGTAACGTCCGTCGCGGATGGCATGGGGCTAAATCCGCAATTGCAGTATTACGCCATGGCGATTCATCCGCCAATGTTGTACCTGGGCTACGTGGGATTTTCCGTGCCGTTCGCGTTCGCGATGGCGTCGCTCATTACGCGGCAGCCGGGAGACGCGTGGATTCACACTACGCGGCGCTGGTCGATCGTTGCGTGGCTGTTTCTAAGCTGCGGCATCATGCTGGGCTCGGCGTGGGCCTTCGACGCGCTCGGATGGGGCGGCTACTGGATGTGGGACCCGGTCGAGAACGCTTCCGTTCTGCCCTGGCTTGCGGGCACGGCGTTCCTGCACTCGGTAATGATGCAGGAGAAGAAGGGCATGATGAAAGTGTGGAACATGGTGCTGATTTCCACCACATTCTTCCTCTGCATTTTTGGAACTTCCTTAACGCGCTCGGGAGTGGTCAGTTCGGTGCACGCCTTCGCGGAATCGCCAATCGGCAAGTACTTTTTTACATTCCTTGCCATGGGAATCGCCGGAACGGTTTACCTGATCCTCTGCCGGCTCGATTACCTTAAGAGCGAATCGGAACTGGAGAGCGTAGTCTCGCGCGAATCCAGTTTCCTGTTTAACAATTTGTTGCTGCTGGCCAGTTGCTTCGCCGTTCTTTGGGGTACGCTATTTCCAATTATTTCGGATGCCGTGACAAATGAGAAAATCAGCTTGGACGCGCCCTGGTTCAACCGTTTGATGATTCCGATCGGACTGGGCCTCTTGTTCCTGACTGGTGTCGGCCCGCTATTCGCGTGGCGGCGCACGTCAGTTGAAAGTCTTCGGCGTAATTTCCTGGCTCCGGGGTTAAGCGGACTCGTTCTCGCCATCTTTCTTTTCGCGATGGGCGTTCGGAACTACTACGCGCTGATCTCATTTGGTTTTTGCCTGTTCGTGGGCATGACGATCGTTCTGGAATTCTTCAAGGGATCGCGCGCGATTGCACAGAAGAGCGGCATGAATTTCGCCCGCGCCGTCGTCGAGCTCACGCATCGCAACACGCGCCGCTATGGCGGGTACATGGTGCATATGGGGATCGTGCTGATGTTCGTCGGCTGGAGCGGTTCGGCGTTCGATAAGAATGTCACCGCGGAAGTCGGGGTCGGCAAGAGCTTCTCGATCGGCAAGTACAATCTGAAGGTTGCCCGCATGGATCACGGGGATAATCCGAATTACCAGTGGGACAGCGCCGTGATCGAGGGCACTAAGAACGGTTCGCCGATCGGCACTTTCGAACCGGAGCGGCGTTATTACAAAGCGAGCCAGCAACCATTAGGGCATGTCGCGTTGCGGAACCGGCTGGACGAAGATCTCTACATCAATTTCGCCGCGGCCGATGGACAGAAGGCAACCTTGCAGGCATATATTTTCCCGCTCGTATCCTGGATCTGGATTGGCGCCATGGTGCTGGTGTTCGGAACACTGGTGGCGCTGGTGCCGGCCAAGATCAACCGCCAATACGCGCGCACGGAAGTGTTGGGGATTGCGAAGAAACATGTCGTCGTCGAAACTTAGAGCCGCGCGGATCGCCCTCCTGCTTGCGTCGGCATTTAGCTCGCAAGCCCAAACTCCTGGCATCGAAAGCCAGGAAGTGAAACGTGTCGGATCCCATATCGCTTGCCAGTGCGGTTCCTGCAAAGAAACCGTAAACTGCCCGATGTCGATGTCCGGCTGCGGATTCTGCTCGCCGGCGAAAGCCAAGATCCGTAAAATGCAGCAGGCCGGCATGTCCGACCAATCGATTATCGACTCCTACGTGAAACAGTACGGCCCCGGCATTTACCGAGGGAACCCGAGCTCGTTTTACTGGATTGTGCCCTACTCCGTGCTCGCTCTAGGCGCTCTGGCGATCTTCTGGTTTGTGCGCCGATACTACTATCATCGCCCCCAGCTAGCGGCGGTTTCCGGACCCTCCCCGGACGTGGCGGGCGAAGAGAGCTATTCCCGTTATCGCGATACCATCGAAAAGGATTTCGCCAAACTCGAATAATGGTTATCGTTCTCGCGTCCGCGTTAGCCATCGGCATCATGGCTTTTCTGCTGACGATACGCGCCAAAGATCTACCCAAACCGCTGCCCGTCTCGCCTTTCCAGCACCTGGATGAACGCAAGGCGGCCATCTACGAGAATTTGCGCGACCTTCAGTTTGAATACAGGTTAGGGAAGCTTTCAGACGACGACTATCAGCATACAAAGCTCGATTTGCAGCGGGAGTTGGCGAAGGTAATGGCCGAAGTGGATCGAGTGAAGCAGCAGTTGGGACAAACAGTAAAGCCGGTTCCGAACATGCCCGTAAAAGGTTTGCCCGCAAGAGATTTGCCCGTAAAAAAAGCTTCGGGGAAAAAGTTTGTTTGCCCGAATTGCCGCGCCGAATTCCCCCAGGCGCTGAAGTTTTGCGGCGAGTGCGGGAAGTCCATGAAGGCGCGCGCATGAGCAATCTGGTATTGGCCTCTATCCTGTTCGCCTCAATCGCATCGGCCGCAATCGACGGCACCGTAGTTAATGGCACCAGCGGCAAACCTCAATCGGGCGCGACGGTCACGCTATATCGGGTCGGCCAGAACGGCCCGGAGTCGCTCGAAAGCGTCAAGACGGACGCGCAAGGGAAATTCACTATCCAGACCCAAGTCGAAGGGCCGCGACTACTGCAGTCGGCGTACGACGGCGTCACGTATAACCGCATGCTGCCGCCCGGCTTCCCCAGCCAGAACCTCACGCTGTCGGTTTATGAAAGCTCCAAGCGGCCCGGCCAGGCGCGCGTCGATCAACACATGATGTTTCTGGAACCGGCTAATGGCGAGATGAATGTCGGCGAGATTTACGTTTACAAAAACGACGGGAAGACCACCTACAACGATCCCGACCGCGGCACGCTGCAGTTCTATCTGCCGGAACCAACCGGCGGGAAGGTGATGGTAAATGTGCAAGCCCCGCAGGGAATGCCGATTCGCCGCGCCGCGGACAAGACCTCCGTCCCGAACGTATACAAGATCGATTTTCCGATTAAGCCCGGCGAAACGCGCATCGATCTCAGTTACGCGTACCCGTTCACCAGCCCTGGCGTCTTCAACGGTAAAGTGCTTTACAAGGGGGGAGCGACACGCATCGTCGCGCCCGCCGGAGTGACGATTATCGGTCCCGGCCTGAAGAATCTAGGCCAGGAGCCGCGTACCCAAGCGACCATCTACGGCGTCGATTCGCCCGAGTTCCGCGTGCAGGTGGAAGGAACCGGCGCCTTGCGCTCCGCCGATGCGACGGACGAAAGCGCGGGGCAACCATCCATCGCGCAGATCCTGCCAAAGCTCTATAACAGTTCCGATCCAGGCGCCGGTTTCTGGGGCGCGGTGACATCGCTTAAGTGGATTCTGCTGCTCAGCTTCGCCATCCTCGGGCTGGGCTTCGTTCTTCTGTACCGCGCGCGGGCGCCGGAAATCGATGAACGAAACTTATGAACGAAATCGATGAACGAAGCCGCCGTTGAAGTCGCCGGCGTCTGGAAGTTTTTTGGCGATTACCCTGCCCTACGCGAAATCGAATTGCGCATCCCTGCCGGTTCGTGCGTTGCGCTGATCGGGCGCAATGGCGCTGGCAAGACCACTCTGCTGCGAATCCTTGGCGGCTTGTCGCGCGCGGCGAAAGGCGCGGTGACGGTGGGCGGGATCGATCCGCGCGAGCCCGGCGCGCGACGCCGCATCGGATTCATCGGCCACGGCATTTCGGTTTACGACGAGTTGTCGGCGATTGAGAATCTTCATCTTTTCGCGCGCCTGTACGGATTGCCAGACCCCTCGCAAGCTGCCGGCCAGTGGATCGAGCGCGTCGGCTTAACGCGCGTAAAGGACGGGCTTGTGCGCGAATTCTCGCGGGGTATGCGGCAGCGGCTCGCGGTTGCGCGGGCGTTCGTTCACGATCCTTCGGTGTTGCTGCTGGATGAGCCGTTCACTTCGCTCGACGACCGCGCCATCGCGCTTTTGCAAAAACTGATTCACCAAGCGCGCGCGGACGGCCGTTCCGTGATCATGTCGACGCATCAACTGCGGGAAGCGCTCGAACTCGCTTCGCACGTAGCGCTGCTCGAACGCGGGCGATTACTTTATTACGGCGTCCGGACGGCTGAAATGGCGGCGGACCCGGGCTATCTCTACCGGAAGTACGGAGAGCGCGAGTGACCCGCGTGACCCGCGCAATCGGCCACGTTTGGACCATCGCTCACAAAGATCTTCGCGCCGAACTTCGCGGCAAAGAAGCAATCAACGCCTCCCTTTCCTTCGCCGTGGTGATGCTGCTGATTTTCACCTTCGCCGTCGATCCGAATGCCGAAGAAACCCGAGCCATCGCGGGCGGCCTGCTTTGGATCGTGTTCGCTTTTGCCGGCGCGCTGATCCTCAACCGCAGCTTCGCGCGCGAACTGCCGAACGATTGCCTCGATGCTCTGATTGCCTCTCCCATTCCCCCGTGGGCGCTATTTCTAGGCAAAGCCATCGCGAACTTTACGCTGTTGATTGCCGTGGATTTGGTATGCCTGCCGGTGTTCGGCATTTTCTACAACGTGGCCTGGCTGAAAGTCTTTTGGCCTCTATTGCTGGTTCTACTGCTAGGAAATTGGGGCATGACGATGATCGGCACTTCGTTCAGCGCTCTCACGGTGAACATTCGCTTGCGTGAACTGATGCTGCCGTTGTTGGTCTATCCGATCTTGATGCCCGCGCTGATGGGAGCGATCGAACTAACCAACACGCTACTGGGCGGAGAAGCGCTTGGCGGCAATTTGACCTGGTTGAAGCTAATGGTGGGCTTCGATATTATTTACACCGCGATCTCGGTGATGCTGATCGAAGTGGTGCTGGTGGGTTGAAGCAAGGGCGGCAATGCATCGCGATGGCCGGAGCCACCGGTTACATCGGCGGGAGACTTGTTCCGCGTCTGCTCGATTCAGGCTACGCCGTTCGATGTCTGGCCCGCTATCCCGGAAAGCTGCGGGATCGGGCGTGGGCCGGGAATGCCGCGGTAGATATTCGTCAGACCGCGCTCGACGAGGTCGAGCCGGTCGCCAAGGACCTTGAAGGGTGCGAGGCTGCATTCTACCTGGTTCACTCCATGACATCGGCCGGGGCCGGCTATGCGGATCGGGATCGAATGCTCGCTTCGAATTTCGCGATCGCCGCTCACGAAGCCGGCGTGGGCCGAATACTATACCTCGGCGGTCTCGGCGAAACCGGCCCGGATTTAAGCGAGCACCTCGCTTCCCGCCGCGAGGTGGAAACCGCGCTTGCCTCAACCGGCGTGCCGGTAACGGTGCTGCGCGCCGCTATGATTATTGGGTCTGGTTCGGCATCGTTCGAAATTTTGCGCTACCTCGTCGAGCGATTGCCCATCATGATCACCCCCAAATGGGTCAGTACCTCTTGCCAGCCAATCGCGGTCGAAAACGTGATTGGGTACCTCGCCGGAGCGCTCTCCGTGCCGGAAACCACTGGTGAGGTATTCGATATCGGCGGTCCCGTAGCGCTCTGCTATCGGGAC
>JALYXS010000311.1 GCA_030946965.1 Acidobacteriota bacterium | reverse complement strand
GGCGCGAAGGACCGCGCCGACATGGTGGAATTTCTTCGCGGTCTCGATACGAGCAACGTTACGAACAACGCCGGAGGGAAGTAGGGTAAATGAAATTAAACCAGATTCGGCGCGGCCAAGGAAGGCCGTTACTTCTCATTCATGGGCTGGGAGGGACTTGGCGCTCGTGGAGACCGGTCCTCGACGAGTTAGCCGCCGAGCGTGAGGTGATCGCGATCGATCTCCCTGGCTTCGGTAAGACGCCGCCGCTACCCGGCGAAGTGTCCATTGCAACGCTGGCCGACGCAGTTACCGCTTTTTTGGCGGCCCATGATCTAATGAGTGTCGATCTGGTTGGCAGTTCCATGGGAGCCCGGCTGGTGCTTGAGCTCGCCCGCCGCGGCGTCGGCGGAGCGACGGTATCCCTCGACCCGGGCGGCTTCTGGCACGGCTGGGAACGGGGATTTTTCGCTTCATCTATCGCACTATCAATACGCCTGATCCGTCTGCTTCAACCAGTCATGCCGCTCTTCACCGGGAACCCGATCGGGCGTACCCTGCTCTTCTCGCAGTTTTCACCGCGGCCCTGGCGCTTATCTCCTGTGGTCACGCTTGAGGAAATGCGCAGCTACGCTGCATCGCCTTCCTTTGATGCGCTTCTGCAAAGCCTGGTTTACGGACCAGACCAGCAAGGCGCCGCGCCCGAATCCCTGCACGCTCCTATCACGATAGGCTGGGGCCGTCAGGACCGCGTGTGCTTACCCAGTCAGGCAAAGCGTGCCTTGGATCTGTTTCCTAGTGCAAGGCTGCACTGGTTTGAAAACTGCGGGCATTTCCCGCACTGGGACGTCCCGGCGGAAGCGGCGCGTCTGATCCTTTCCAGCACTGGGGAGGGCGGGAAAAAGACCTTGCCCCTTCCCGCTCTCCAGCTATCTAATGTTGGCCGGTAACCTTATGCCATGCGTGGCGGACGGAATCCTTCACGTCGTCCCAAGCTCCTTCACCGCGGGATTCCCAATCACGCCGGACATCGGGCTCGATGACGCCCCACTCTTTGCCGCGATAACGCGCGTCGGACGCCAGGCTTGAGCCGTACTGATAAGCGGGATCGCCCGGATCGTAATTGACAGAATCATAGGCGGCAGTCGCGGGAGATTCGTTGCTTTGGTAATGACTCCGCGTCTCCGCGTCGTATCCGCTATTGGACATGCCGGGCGTTGCGCCATAGACGCGAACTCCGCCCTTGGTTCCCGTCGCACCGCGCTCGTCCACGCTTTCCGCACCCGATCTTTCAAGAATCGATGCCGCGCGGCCGGCCCGGTCACCCTCGGCCTTAACCATTACAAGCGCTCCGCCTTGTTTTACACCTTCGCTGTAGTAGCTGGCTTCCTCTTCGGGAACGCCCATATGGGTGAGAGCGCCGATCAATCCACCGGCTACCGCGCCGATTCCAGCTCCCGTCAGCGCCGTCGCCAGCGTACCTGCCGCAATGATAGGTCCCACGCCCGGTATCGCCAGTGCAACCAATCCTAACGCAAGTCCGGCCGCACCGCCGATGGCCGCGCCCGTTCCCGCGCCTGAACCTGCGTCGGCCACACCCGCGCCGGCGTACTCCCCCGTCGCGTCATTCGCGACGATGCTGATATTTTCCCGCGAGAATCCCTGCTGTTCGAGATCGCGCGCAACCTGTTGCGCTTCCGTGAAAGTATCGAAAAGCCCGACTACTGTTCTGCTGTTGGTCTCCGTCATGATTCGTCTCTCTGCCTCGGCGGAATCAAAGCAAACGAATCGCCAGACTACTTCAGATCAGCGGCCGGCAACGCCTGTCATCGGGCTGCTGGCGCTAGCGTACAACCTTTTCTCCATGCGCCCGGCTTCATACGCCAGTCTTCCGGCTTCGATTCCGAGACGCATGGCGCGCGCCATCTTTTCGGAATCGTCCGCCAGTGCGATCGCCGTATTCATCAGGACCGCATCCGCCCCGAATTCCATGGCTAGCGCGGCGTCGGAAGCGGTCCCTACGCCCGCGTCCACAATCAGGGGAACTTCCGTGATATTCTCCCGCAGTATGCGCAAATTGGTGGCATTTTGAATACCCAAGCCGGAGCCGATGGGAGCGGCCAAAGGCATTACCGCGGACGCGCCGGCATCGATCAGCTTGCGTGCGTTCACTAAATCGTCATTCGTATAAGGCAGGACTACAGAGCCTTCTTTCACCAGAATCCGCGTGGCTTCGAGGAGCCCCTCGTTGTCGGGAAAGAGCGTCTTCTCATCGCCGATCACTTCCAGCTTCACCCAATGCGACAATCCTACTTCACGAGCCAGCCGCGCCGTGCGAATGGCTTCATCCGCCGTGTAGCAAGCGGCCGTGTTGGGCAGAATGAACATCTTCGAGCGATCGATAAAATCGAGAAGTGATTCCTTCGATCGATCCGTCAGATTGACCCGGCGCACCGCCACGGTCACGATTTCAGCGCCCGAAGCGGCGTGGCAGCGCGCCATCTCCTGATTACTGCGATATTTACCCGTACCAACGAAGAGGCGCGAACGAAACTGGCGTCCCGCGATAGTCAGAGTGCCCGTCAGATTGCTAGTCATAAATTATCTTCAAGAATAGTCTCGACTTCTTCGGCTTGATCTTCGGGAGCGTTCACAATCACCAGCGAGCCGCCTTGTCCGACGCCTGCGCTGTAGAAGTGCGCGTCGTCTTTGCGACAAGCCGAATTGAGTGAGCGCCTGGAGCAACTCGGGCGCCCCGGCCAGCGCCGGAACCACGGGACCCGTTGCAACGCTCGCGCGATCTGCCGGGCTTCGTCAAAATCAACCGTCAGATTAGCTAACGTCTTCACTTCGCGATGAATTGGGCCGTCACCACCGAAACCAGAAAGATTAACCAGAAAATCACGGCGGTGAGCAGCAGCGGCGAACGCGGGCCGTGTGTTGGCATGTCGTAAGCGGATTTTGAACCACGCTGGTCGATCATGGTCTTATATTAACTCTGTCGCTCTCCGTCGCGCGATCCCGGCGCGGAATGTTTGGCATCGAACGTGATGAAGTGAATTCAGAGGATCTTCATGACACCCCAAGAAAAACAACTGCTGGATTCGCTGGCAACGCGGATCGCGAACACGCCCGTACCCGATAAGGATCGTGAAGCGGAAGAACTGATCCGTCAGCGAATCGGATCAAATCCAAATGCACTTTACATTTTGACGCAAACTGCGCTGATTCAGGACATGGCGCTTCAGCACGCCAACGCCCAGGTTCAGGACTTGCAGCAACGGCTCGCGCATCAGAGTGAAGGCGGCTCACGGCAAGAAGATCAGCCGCATCAAAGTTTTCTGGGTAAATTATTCGGCACCGGTGGCGAGACGCGGCAAGCTGCACCGGCCCCGCCGCCCGCTTATGCCGGCGCGGCGCCAAGCTCGGGACTAAGTTCGGTCCCAAGCGCTGGTTCGAGCTTCCTCCGCAGCGCCGCTACAACGGCTGCGGGAGTCGCCGCCGGAGCGCTCGCGTTTGAGGGCATCGAAGCGCTTATGGGACAACACGGAGGGATGGGCATGGGCCAGAGTTTCATGGGTGGCGGATTCGGCGGGCAGCCAGGCTTTCAGAGTCCATCCGCGGGTGAGACCGTAATCAACAACTATTACGATTCGCCGGACGATCGCGATTCAGCCGGAACTTCGGACAGCTCGACGGACACGGGGGACGATAGCGATGTATCCTCGACCGACGCGGATTACGACGATTCCGGGGACAGCTCAAGCGGCGATAGCTCGAGCGGCGACGTCTAGCGTTCGATCCGAAGCTGCGTAGTCTGCTTTTCAAAAAAAAGAAGGTGGTACGCCCGAGAGGATTCGAACCTCTGACCTTTTGCTCCGGAGGCAAACGCTCTATCCAGCTGAGCTACGGGCGCGCGCTGTTTATCATTGTAACGTCAAATCCCGATTGTGTTAACCTCGTTGAGTATCGCAAGCCGAATCGCCAGGGAGAGGTGGCTGAGCGGTCGAAAGCAGCGGTTTGCTAAACCGTCGTAGGCCTTTAAAGTCTACCGGGGGTTCGAATCCCCCCCTCTCCGCCATTAGATTCTCCTTCGCCCAATCCTTAAATATTTCCAGGCGAGCCTCAACAGCCGCAGTGGATAGTAG
>JALYXS010000285.1 GCA_030946965.1 Acidobacteriota bacterium | reverse complement strand
CCAAGCTGCCGGAGGCTGTTCAGCTCGCGTTCATAGTAGAGCAGCAGCTCATCCCGCATCTTTGACCTCGACTTGGCCCGTGGTCAATTGAAGCACGGTATCGAAGGTGACGTGTTCCGGCAGCGGGTCCATGAGCAGCAGCGCTTCGATGCGGAACCGCAGCTTGCGCGATTTGCTTTCCGTGTTCTCAATCACCACCAGCCGCGCATTGGAAAGACGCGGCTCGAACTGTTTGATGGCGGATTGCAGGAAACGGACCAGCTTGGCCTGATCTTTCGGGTTCGCAATGCTGTAGGTTGTGAAATCCGGCAGTCCATAGAGGTACAGCGAACGATTGACCTCGCGCAGGCTTTCCGGGGGCGGCTCGGCAATCCGGCGGGTGTTGAGCAGCCATTCCAAATCGCGGCGCACCGCTTCTTTGTGCGCCCGCACCGATTGCGCGTGGGTCAAAGGCGCTTCGGTCGACGTCCGCGGGTCCTGGTCGATGAGCCGGTCGAGGACCGAGAGACTGATCCGCTCCATCTCAGGCGATCTCCATCGCCTTTACCGGATCGAGCCGGCAGACACGTTTAAAGAGAGCCGATTTGGCTGCGTCGTCCTCCTGGATGGTCTTGCTCGCCCGAATCAGGAGAGCTAAAGCTCCGGCGACCACCTCGCGGTCTTCCCATTCCTCGAGTTTATGGGTTTCGATCACCGCCGCGATATCGTCCAGAAGGGGTTGCGCGATATTCGGTTTTCCGGCGGAGATACAGATTTGCGCGAGCTGCAATTTGCGCTGGAAGCGCCCGCGCCCGGTACGCTGCCGGTCCAGTTCGCGGGAAAGAATATCGATGGCTTTCTGCTGCTGCCCGGCGCGAAGCGCGTTCACGGCGAGCGCATGCGAATCCACGAACTTCTTTTGCCACCCCGGAACCTGCGGTAAATCGAAGAGCGGCGTGTCGATCGGTTCGGGGAGGGGAGGCGAATTCGACGGCTCTTCCATCAGCTCGCGGAGCCACGTTTGGGTTTCGGCATTGGCGGCGGGCGTATCGTCGCTCAGCGTTGTTTCAAGCAACGCCGGCAGATCCCGCAGAAGGGTACGCAACTCCGACCGGATGGCAACGGCAATCGCGTAGTAGTCTTCTCCTAGAGCCACGCATGCCTCGACGACGAAGCGCTGCAGATCGAGCCATGCCCGGCTGCAAGGCAGGCCCATGACATTCTCGGCGGCCTCCAGCAGATCGAGCCACTTCCCCTGCATCGCTAATCCCTTAATGTGCTGGCGGATTTCGGTGGGAGGCGCTTCGAGAGCCATGGGATCGGAGGCGGCGCGAAGCTCGCCCCACCGAAGCCCCCGGAGCATCAGGTAAGGCGCGGGGCTGGCGGGTTCGCGCTTTCTTAAGAAAGCCGCTGCCGCGACTACGTTCGCGATCGCTTCCGCGCGCCCGGGCGGCTCGACCGCGGCCTGCGTCGAAAGCATGAAGCCGGCGGAATAAGAGGGAACCCAGCCGCCGGACGGGGACTCATCGCTCTGGGCATCTTTCTGGGCATCGCTCTGCAAGCCGGCCGGAGCGGCTTTCATCTCCGCCACCGGATCGGGCTCGGCTTCGCGTTTCTTTTGAAGCAGTCCATGCACCGTGCCGCGGACTTCCTGAATCGCGGTCTTCAGATGGCCTAGCGCGGGAGCTTCGCCGGTGAACTTCTCCTCGCAAATGGCATCGAGCGCGGTCACTTCGGCGAGACACCCGTCCAATTCTTTTTCGGCTTTCGCGTAGAATGCCTTGGGAGTCTCGCCGAAAGATTTATCGAACACCTCGGGCGCGAGTTTGCCCTCGCTCAGAGCGCGCTCTCGCGCGTCCTTCTGATGGTCCGACTTGGCTAGTTCTTCATAGCCGACACCTCGGGACTCCTTGTATTGCCAGTAGCCGTATCCATCCCGGCAGAGGGGGACGCCCTTGAGCGCCGTGCCGAGTTTCGAGCCGATCCAATCGATGGGCGCGGCGCGCATCTCCATGTCGCCGTCCTCGAGCGCGGGATATAAAGTGTCCCAGAAATTCTCCAACAGTCCGCAGCATAGCGTCAGGCTTTCACGAAAGCCGCCGAAGCCGTCCTGCTTGAGCATGGCTTCGGTAAGCCACGCCGCGATCTGAAGATCCTTGCCGCGGGTTGCAATGGCGTCTTGCGCGAGCTGGGTGACGAGAGGCCAGTCGGCTGTTTTCCGCTCGCGCTGCCATTCGCCCTGGGCCAGATTATCGTCTTCACGCCGCGCGTCTTTGATCTTGTCGTAAAGCGGGTCGTAACGGAGATCTTTCCCCGAAGGATTTTCCCCGGCAATGGGGGTTAGCAGATCTTCACGCAGCGGCAAGGGCGAACTCCAGCGATCGGATTTCCAGAAGCGGCACTTCCTCGCCGTCCACTATGAACGTCTTCTGGCCGATGGGGAATTCGTTGCCGCTATCGTCCGTCACCCAATCCGTGGTGCGGCCGAGCCACGCAGGTTCATCCGTCGATTTCCAGGAGAACGGATAAAT
>JALYXS010000279.1 GCA_030946965.1 Acidobacteriota bacterium | reverse complement strand
TTTTCATGCAGGATGGCCGGAACGATAATCGGGGAACGCGCAGAGACGGAGCGTACGACGAAACGCGCGATTGGTTTTTCCAAAACGTACGGCTGATGCACGCGCTTTCCGGGAAGGGATACGAAGTCAATTACACCTGGGGCATGAACCGGCACGGGCAGAAAATGGGCGGTGCGATCATGCCCGAAATGATGCGCTGGCTTTGGCGCGACCATGAGTTGTCGACCGATTCCAAGGACATGGTGGAACGATCGTTCAACGCGCCGGCGAAAAAGCCGGTCAGCGCACCGTAACACGTAATTCGCATGTGAACTTCGCGGTGATGCTATATCGCACTCGGCGAAGCGCTGACCAGCCGTGAAACTGATCTTCTGAATTCGAAGAGACCTGCCGCTTGCCTACGCGCGCGGTTCAGAACCGCGACCATGAGGGAGCGGCTTCGCCCGTTACTTGCCGACTACCAGAATGGAAAATGAATCGGGCGTCATCGCGCCTCTACGCGCACCAGCGGCGGGCTGGCCAAATTCGGCGGCGATCAGCAATATCCGGTTTGTCTTCCCATCCAACGTCATGGTCTTCGCGGACGGCATGGTCGTCACATTCTGTTCGACAACGAAACTCGTGGGGCTGTTTTCCTTCACGACCGTCAACGTGCCATCCCCCTGCGAACTAAACGCTTCCATCGTCTTTGGATTGAAGCCGGCTCCATCGGATCCGCTGCCAATCGGCAGACTGGTGATAATTTTTCCGTCGTCGGCATTCAACATCACCATGGCTTGCGGTTTGCGGCAGGCCGCGAAGAGAACGTGATTCTTGACATCGAGCGCTAGTCCGGCACATCCGCCGCCTTTCCCGCCGAGATCGTAATGGGCAGTCACCGCCATGGTCTTGGCGTCCACCACGGCGATATTATCTTTGTCTTCGAGATCGACGAATAACCGGCCCTTGCCATCGGTGACGGCTTGTTCGGGCGCTCCGCCCAAATCGATAGTGCCCACCACGGAACCATCCTTCGCATCGATCACGGTCGCGTTGGGAGCGCTGTGACTGAAGATGTAAACGCGCTCGTTGAACGGATCGAACAGAATGCCGTCCGGCCTGCCTTCCACGTCGATGGTCTTAATCGAGGCAAGCGTCTTGGCGTCCCACATCACAACTGGTTTACTGCTAACGAAACCGTGATTCGACTTGGGGTCGACAGCCGCTCCGCGCGCGTTAGCGTCCTTGATTTCACCAACCGGCTCCAGCGTGTCCAGATCGAAAACCGTGATGCGCGGAGTAGCGCCTGTTCTCGGAATGTATAACCGTCGTCCGGCTTCGTCGGCATAAACATAATCGAAACCGCCCTCTCCGCCAACCTTCACGCTTTTAAGGACCTTGTAAGGTCCCTGCTGGGCGGCAACGGCCGCTGCAAACATCACGCATAACAACCCCGCTCGCCGCATCGTCTTGGCGCCTCCTCGATTGGTATCGATCACGGCCGCCTCGGAAGCCCCGCGGCTGGCGTTAAAACCTTTACGACATAGTAGCTAACCGATTGCGGAACTTCCTTGAACCAATGCGGCGTGCCCGCGGGTACGACGATCACATCTCCCTTTGTAAGATGGCGAGGTTCTCCTCCCGTGATATCCGAGCCGAGATACTGTCCCGGCTTAGTCGATTTTCCGCCCACCATGGTTCCACCCGTCACGAAAGTGGCTTCACCGTCGATTAGATAAATAATGTCCGTTTCGGTGTCATGCACTTCCACTTGGCCTGCCTTGTCGCGATGACTGCCGGAGACGGTGAAACCTTGTCCGGCTGCGATTGGGCCGCCCTTACTGAGTGCTGTTTCCGTTTTGTCATGCTCCACGTAAGTAACGCCCGAAGCCGCCGCGCTCAAGTAACAGCCCGTTGCTAACATCGTTAGAATTCGCAATAGATTCATACTTCTCTCCTTAACTCATTTCGAAATGAACTTCATCTTGAGGATGCGATTATTGTAGCTATCCGATATGTAAAGCTCTCCGGACGGCGCGCAGGCAACGCCGTGCGGGCGGTTCAGACCGGTAGTAAGTGGGTCGTCCATGGTTAAATTCCCGCCCATGTGCCCGGTGCCGGCGATTACGATAAGGCTACCATCGCGGGGTGAGTATTTGCGGATGAGATGATTTTCGGCATCGGCGACGATCACGTCGTCGTGCGGGTCGACGCACAGGTGCTTAGGCCCATTGAGATTGGGTGAATTGCCGCCCGGTTTGATCGCCGTTCGAATTTTTCCTTGCCCGTCCACGACGCGCAGAGCGTTTCCGTTCCGCTCCAGAATATACACATTATCTTTCGAATCGACAGCCACCGCGCGGGGATCTTGCAAAGGGCCGTAGACCGCGATGGCGCCATCCACCGGAATGCCGCTTTTTCCGTTACCCGCAATCGAACGAATTGTGCCGGTCTTGAGGTCGATCACGCGGATTCGCCGGTTTCCCAGATCGGCCACATAAAGTTTATTTCCCGATGAATTAAGCGCGATCCCGAAAGTGCCATCGAATTTCGCCTGGGCTGCCGGCCCGTCGTCCCCGCCAAATCCTTTCTCTCCGGTACCGGCGAGGGTGGAGACGATCCCGGACTTCAAGTCCACTTCGCGTATGCGGTTATTCAACGTGTCGGCAATATACATCCGGCCCGCCGCAGAGATCTGAACTCCATGCGGATCGTGTAACGCCGCGGCATCCGCCGGTCCTCCGTCGCCACTGTACGATGCCGTGCCGGTCCCAGCGAACCGGCTCGCCGTTCCATGCGTGTCTAACTTGGTGATCTTCTCGCCTTTGTGTTCGCAAATGTATGCATTACCTTCGCTGTCGAAGGCGATGCCAAATGGTTCCACCAGCTTCAGATCCGCGCCGATCCGTTCGATCGAAGCCGACTGGCCGGAGACGCAGTGATACGCGGCCGTCAATAAAAAGGGAAGTAGTTTACGCAAACAACTCTCGAACAGGCGTGCCGTGGTCGGTGATTGGCACCGGCCGCCCGCCCGAAAAGAGGCTCTTGCCGGGGTTGATGCCGAGCGCCGTATGAATGGTGGCGTGGAAATCCGGTATGGAGACTGGCCGGTCGACTATCGTGTTACCCAACTCATCGGTAGCGCCGATTACCTGGCCGGTCCGCAATCCGCCGCCCGCCAGCAAAGCGCTAAACGCTTTGGCGTGGTGGCCGCGACCGCCACCGCTATCGAATTCCGGCGGACGGCCAAACTCGGTCGCCACCACGACCAGCGTGCGGTCCAAAAGCGAATTCTTTTTCAAGTCGGCGATCAACGTCGAAAGCGCCTTATCGAGATCCTGAATCAATAGGTGCTGCTTGAGTTGCCCCGCGTTGTGCGTGTCCCAACCCGAGCCGTTCAAAAAATTCAAGTTGAAGGAGACTTCGACGAACCGCACGCCCGATTGCACCAGACGCCTGGCGAGCAAACAGCGCTGTCCAAACTCGCCGCCATAATTCTCGCGCAGCGAGGCGGGCTCGCGCTGCAGGTCGAACACATTGAGGAATTTCGGGCCCGCGAGTTTAAAGCCTTGCTGATTTACCGCTATCTGCGCCTCCACGGCGGCATCGCGCGGATGCTGTTTCGAATATCCTTCGCTCAATTGAGCCAGAAGACTTTCGCGGCGGTCTTCCCGCGCCGGATCGACGTCCGGCGGGCGCACCAGCCCGCTCGGCCCGGTCTCAATTTGCGTCAGATAAATGTACCCATGCTTGGCGCCGAGGAAGCCCGGATCGCGCATGATGTTCGGATAGCCCATCACCACGTAAGCGGGCACGGTATCGGTTTTCGCGCCGAGTTCGTGCGACACGATGGAGCCGATCGACGGATAAAGAATGGTCCCGCTGGGCTTCCGTCCGGTATGGACCAGGTTAGCGGCAGCGGCGTGCTCGCTCGCAATATCGTGATTCAGGGAGCGGATGAGCGCGCAATTATCGAGCAGCGGCGCGGTCCGTTTCAGGTGCTCGCACAACTGGACTTTCGGGATGGCGGTGTCGATCGAATCGTAATACGATCCCGCTTTGCCGGCGCCGTCGCCGCGTCTCTTGGGATCGAGAGTGTCAACGTGCGCCGCGCCGCCGCCGAGCCACAGAAAAATACAGGCATCGGCGTTCCCTTTGAGAACCGGTTCCGGGATTACGGAATCGGCGAGTAACGAATTCGATCCGGTGCAAGCAATCGCCCCGGCTGCCAAAGTCTTCATCCAATCGCGGCGGGAAATGGCGTTCATTGTCTTCTCCTCAACTCAGGGCCTAGGGAACCAACACAAACTCGGGCGAATTCACCATCGCCCACAAGACGTCTTCGTAGCGCATGCGGAAATCTTTGGTTAGCCGGTGAGTAGGTTCCTCGCCCATTCGCTGATTGCGCTCCTCTTCCATGCGGATGAGCGTGGCTTCCGAACTGAGGTGATTCGACCAGGAGACCCGGTTATCGCTCTTCATGCGAGCCGAACTCCCCACCACTCCCGAAACTTTCCGGTTAGCATATACGGGCCCAAGCAGATCCACCAGGACTTGCCGTTCCCGCTGTTCGGGAGGCCGTGAAAACACCCGCAGATAAGTCTCTTCCACCAGCTTCGGCAGCGGCACATCCTGAAGCGCCAAACCTGTAAATGCGCTTTCATCCGACAAGCGGATCAGCCGCGTCGCCAGGTTACCGTTGGCCAAAATCAAGGTCTGCATTGGCGAGGGCGCGTCGTCGCGTACGGTCGTGGCATTCTGGCGCGATTGGCGCCAGCCGAAGGTCGTCATCATGTCTATCAGCGATTGAGCCATGGGTAGCGCAAGCGCGGGACGGTCGCGCTCATTTGAAAGCGCGGTCATTTGCCAGGTCCGCTCGGGCGTTCCCATATCGAGGAACTGCGTTGCGGGGCGGTCGCCCGAAGGGTTCAAGTTCATCGGCTCGCATAGAAACCGTTTGCCCGCGCTGAGATGCAGCGAATCGACCAGCTCTTCGGCGGTCATTTTGCGCCGCGCGGGACCGGCAAACAGGCGGGCCTTCGCATCGGTTCCCACGGCAACGGCGACAGGCTGGCGCTGGTAGGCGTTCGAACTGAAAATCAGCCGGGCAATGTGCTTCATGTCATAACCGCCGGCAACGAATTCCCGGGCCAGGAACTGCAGCAATTCCGGGTGCGATGGCTCCGCGCGCGACCAATCGTCCACCGGCTCGACAATGCCGTCGCCCATGTAATACTTCCAAATCCGATTGACCGCGACCTGAGCGAAGCGCTCGTTCTGGGGCGCGATCATCAACTCCGCCAGTCCGTCGCGCGTGGGAACCGAAGCATGGTTGGGAAACGATCCGGTATCGGCATGCTGAATCAGATTTTGAAACGGCCATTCCGGCGCGATCGATTCGCCGGCTTTCAAAGAAATAGTAACGGCCGGTCTGCGGCCGCCCGGTCTCACCGGAACGGTGCTGGTAGCGGGAAGCGTTAGAGCTTTTCCACTTAGCAGGGCGCCCATGCTGAAGAGGTCCTTCTGCTTGAAGGGATGGAAAGGCGCGTCGTGACAGCGCGCGCAACCGAGCTTTTGGCCGAGGAACGCCTGCGCCAGAATATCGGCCTTGGCTGCCATGGGCGAATCGTTAAGTGTCGCCTGCGCAAATCCCGCCGGGCCTCCCAACGTCTTGCTGCCATCCATTTCGACGAGTTCGGTGACCATGCGGTCAAAGGGAACGCCATCCGTAAACGATTGGTACAACCACCAGCGGAAGGGGCCGGTGTTGTTCAAATCGGGCTTGAGGATGCCGGGATTTTCGGCGAGAACGTCCTGCCAGTAGCTCACCCAGTGGTCCGCCCAACCGGGGCTCGCGACCAGGCGATCGATCGCGTTCGCCCGGCGCGTTTTGGCGGAATCCGCCAGATAAGCGCGAATCTCTTCAGCGGTTGGGATCAGGCCGGTGGCATCGAGCGAAACGCGGCGTAGGAAGTCAAGATCGGAAGTTAAAGGAGAAGGCCGCACGCCGGCCTTTTCGAGCTTGGCGTCGATGAAGCGATCGACATCGTTATAAACCGGAAGCGAGCCGCTCGCGGGCGGGATCGGGACGGCGGGCGTTTGCGCGAGCCACTGCCGCACCGCTTCGTGACGTTGGTTCCAGGCTGCCACGACGTCCGCGCTCGACACGCGGCGGCGCTGCCGGTCGTCATCGGCGTGTCTCGTTTGCGCTTGCGCGACATAGGTTTCCCACTCGTCGTCGAGAAGGCGCGGACTGCCATCCGGGCCGAGCAGACTTTCCACCGTTCCCGGTACGCCATAGCTTACGGCCAACTCGCCCGGCGTGGGCATCAAGCCTTTTCCGCCGACGATCGCGACAAGCGTAAAACGGTGGACGCCGCCCGTGAGCCGCTTCTGAACAACTGCGTCCTGGTGCGGATACGGCGCGGCGCGCACCATCGACTTTTCCGTGGAAGGCGGCGGAGGCACCGGATCGTCGCCGGAAGTGTTGGGAGTCTGCGGCTTGGTCCGCGCGATTTCCGCCTCGTCTATGGAGAAAGAGGCCGCGCCGCGCGCCCGCAGCCGGAATTGATACTCGCCCCCGGCCAGAGTGCGTTCGAAAGTGGCGCGAAGGACGTAGGGCGTCGAACGATCGAGCGGCAATGCGTTGGGCGAATATTTGGCCGGGATACGCACGAATGCAAACGCGGGCTCACGGTAAGATTCGACGGGTTGACGGCCTTCCAGCTTGAATTCGTTTCCCTTTGGCGGATTCTCAAAGAGTTCAACTTGAACCGGGAGCGATGCGGCGGCGAGTGGTGAGGCGGCTAGCAGCACGATTAGAGCGGCAGGCCCGAGGGTGAACTTGAACATGAAGCGTCCTTCTGGCGGAACGGCGGTAAATGGATGTCGATTGAGTATATCCGAAAGGCGAGGCCGTACGCGCTAAAATCTACCCATGAGGCGCCGTTTCCAGGTCGTTTGCGCTACATGGATTTTCGCATTCCTGACCGGTTTCTGCGTTTGCGCTCGAGCGCAGCAACAGCCGGCGAAGCCGAAGGCCCCGGCGGAGGAGCAAAACCCGCCGGAGGAAGACGAAGCGGCGGCTGCCAAGGAGTATTCATTCAATCCTTTGCAAGCTTCGAAGGAAATTCGGACGGGGGATTTTTATTTCAAGAAGGGAAAATACCGGGCGGCGGCGGGCCGGTACCAGGAAGCCGCGAAGTGGAACGGCACGCTGGCCGAAGCATACTTGAAACTCGGCAAGGCTGAGGAGAAGCAGAACGAAAAAAAGGCCGCGCACGAAGCCTATGCCAAGTATCTGGAGCTTGCGCCGGAGGCGAAGGACGCGCGTGAAATCAAAAAGAAAATTGGGAAGTTGTAGTGCCGGATAGGGTGGCTTCCGCGGTGCGCAGGATCTGGTACTGCCGGATGACGCTGTCGACGTAGTCGTCGGCGAATTGACGGACGTCGATCTCGCCCGAGCAACTACCAAGATCGCCGGCGGTCTTGAAATTAATTTCAAGGTTTTGGCGCAGGCCGGCTAGCGGATCGAGTGTCCAGTGGCAGGCCCGCGTGAAGATTGCTTCAACTTGAGCGATTGAGAAGCAGCCGGATTCCCGATCGCTGCCGGAAGCTGCCGCCATATCGTGCAAAGCGGCGAGGCAATCGATGAACACGTGGCGCTCCACCCGGTATTGCGGCTCGGCAATCAAATTGCGCTGATCGCCCCGTAGAAACCGGTACGGCGTGCGGCATGTGAAAGTATAGTTCAAGATCAACACCTTGCGAGCAGGGCGCGTTTCGCTTCCTCGGCTCCAATGGCAGGCGCGAGGTGTTCGCGATGGACCAGCCGATCGAAATCGGGATCGTCCTGGAAATCGAGAAACAGGATTGTAAATTCGGATGGATTCTCGCGCAATCGCTCGATCAGGAATTCCCGCGATCCGGAAAGCGCCGAGCCGGCCAGAATCAAGCGCTGGGGATCGCTCGCGCGAATTGGCTCGACGTCGACGCGGATTACAAAGGGATACAAGAAAACAATGTCCACGCGATCGCAAATTTCCTTGAGGCCGGTTGCATCCGCGGCCGCCATCCCAGGCGCCAGCTCCCGCGCGATTACCGATTTTCGAGCATTCAAACGGGATTGCGACATGTACTTGTCAAAATCGTCGCGGTCTCGCCAAGGTTGGTACAAATCCTGGTAGATCAGATGGGGGTTAGACGATTTCGGGTTGGGCAAACGATACGGATAATATTCCTGAGCAACCCAAGCCCGGTGCTCGGCGCCGTAGAAATAATGACCGAGCATCCAGGCGAGCGCTGTCGTGGTTCCGTAGTAATAGGTTGTCATGGCAGCTACGCCGATATCCTAGCAGCCGAACATTTTGACGCAGGCAATCCCCTTGGCGTAAGCGCCTGAAGACATTACGCTGCAACGAATGAAAGAGATGCGGCGGTGCGTGACCGGGTGTGAATGGGAGATGAAGCGAATTTAATTACATCTTCACCCCCGCATCATCTATCGTCTTGTATCATGTTCAGAGGCGAATCACTTCGTCGCATTTTAAGGAGAATAATACTAAATGAAAAAGCTCATGACATTGGCGCTCGGCCTTGGCCTCGTTGCCGGTTCCGTTTCGTTCGCGGCGCCCCAGGACACGACTACGAAAACCGACGACACCAAGATGTCCAAGAAGAAGCACCACAAGAAAAAGAAGGCTGACACTACGACCACCACCGACAAAAAGATGTAATTTTGCCGTTCCGGTTCGCCGCGTGGCGGTCACCCGATCCCGCGCGGCGTCCTGTTTTTTTTGTCGCTTCTCCCCCTCAAATCCCCGCGTGCGATAACTTCGGAGTGTGAATATCTCGGTGAAAGGCGAATACGCATTGCATGCGATATTCGATTTGGCTTCCCAACCTGCCGGTATGCCTGTAAAAATTTCAGAGGTCGCCCGGCGGCAGAACATCCCGCAAAAATTTCTGGAGTTGATTTTAGCCAGCCTGAAGCAGGGCGGCTTTGTCGAATCCCGCCGCGGATCGGAAGGCGGCTATTTACTGGCGAAATCTCCGGAAGCGATTTGCGTTGGAGACGTGTTGCGGTATATAGAAGGACGCCAGGATGAAAGGTGGAGGCATCGCCGGGAAACGATTTCGCCATTCACCGAAATCTGGGAGCGCGTGGATCGCGCAGTGTCCGAAGTAATCGATTCAACATCTTTCGCCGTTTTGATTCGCGATTGGGCCGAGAAGGGAAGCCGGTTTGTCCCGAACTGGGACATATAAATGCGATATATGAAGGATATATGAATCCAGCGGGCCTTTTAACGCGCGCTGGGACTGATCTGATTCGGGCTGCTGTCGCGATTTAGGACAATAGCCGGTATTGCGACACCGGCGGCGATACCTATTCCCGCAATAACAGCCGTGCCTTTGCCCATCCCCAGGATACGGGCTTTCGAAACCGGCCTTTCGGAACTGCCACCCACTCCACACCTTTCAGC
>JALYXS010000262.1 GCA_030946965.1 Acidobacteriota bacterium | reverse complement strand
AGGCTTGAACAGCCCCACTCGATCCGGCGGCTTCTAGTTTCTGCTTTTTTAGCTGACTCAATCCAACATATCCACTCGTTGCGCGCGAGCGGCGTAATATCCTCCCATGCTGTTAACGCTTGCAGGTCGGATGTAAGTGCTTTTTTCAGATCTGCGGGCACTTCGTGTACCACGCCGCTAGAAATCTTTTTTTGCGACATAGATAAGCTCTCCTTTCGTAGGCCATTGCGGTCATGTGACGCGCCACTCGGAAGTTGAGTTCGGAAACTGGCAAGAAAAAGGTTCGGGATCAGCGCGTCGCACATCAGCCCTTCCTTGTCGGGCAGCGTTTACCTGGCTTCTCAGTTTGCCTCCGAACCAAACAATCACGCGACTCGGAGTCTCGCTACTGATCTCGACTTTGCTCTTTCCTTAACTGTAATTTCGATGTCACGCCCGAGCACCAGCAATAGCCGCATCAATCGTTCGATCGAGAAGCCCGACAGCTTACCCTGCTTGAGCGCCGAGACCTTGGGCTGATCGATCCCGAGAATCACCGCCGCTTGGCTCTGCGTGAGCCCTCGCCGCTCGATCTCAGTGATGATCTTTGCGGCCAACTTGGCTTTCGCCAACAGATCATCTGCCTGTAGAAGGTTCAGGTCCGCGAAGACGTTACCGGAACTCGCCGTCGATTCTCGATTAGGCATCTTCAGTGTCCTCTCTTCCCGGCCAGCTTCCGAGCGAGCTGGAGCCGCTGCCGGATCAGATCTAATTCTCGTTGCGGAGTAGCGATTCCGGACGTTGCCTTCTTCTGGAAAGCATGAAGCACGTAAACCGCGTCCCCGACGTTCCGCCTCGATCGTCTGCGCGCACCCGCCGAGCGTTTCCGCAAGGCCGTGCAAGCAGCTCCTGAAGACATTCGTTAATATTCGCGCAACGAATTGAAAATGGAGCGATATGCCCGATACCCGCGTTTACGCCTCTTCCTGTCACGCCGGAGGTCGCGGGTTCGAGCCCGTCGTCCCCGCCAATAATTACTTGCCAGCCTTGTTTCTGAGCGGGGGCGTCGTTCCTGTCGCCGGATTGTAAGCGAGGTTCTTGGGACTGATTGGGTTATCGCTATTTCGTGGATCGTTCGCACTCTCCGCGGATGCGGCCACCGGCCTCCCGCTTTCGATCCACGCGGTGTACGTCAGATCCCTCAACAGCGCGGAGGCTTTTGCCAATTGCCGATCAACCAGTAGCTTCGCCGGACGATCGCCCTTCTCCGCGAATGCGCCCCGTTTGTCCATCTGGTAGATTTCTTCTACATGGGTGGCCGCGTCGTCAAGATGCGCCAAAACCGCGGCGAATGGATCGTCAAGAATTTTCGCCGGCGAAAGATATGGTTTCAGGTCCGCTTCGGTCAACTGAATCAGATCGACGAAGGCGGTTTCGAAGCGGCCATGAATGCGCGGGTCTGTAGTGTAGCCTTTCGGGTTATCGCCCAGCCATCCATCGTGGTGGATGGTGTCGTGGAGCGGCTGCGCGCCATCCGCCGTATAGTGCCCCATCCAGCCCATATAGAACGCGATGTCCCGTTCCAGGAATGTTGTATCTTGCTTATTGGCGTTAAGGCGCCGGTATAAGCGCATAGCCGATTTGATGCGATCGTAATTCTCCATCGTGGCGTAAGGAAGCGTACCCGTCCAGCGAACGTTTGTTAGCTTGGCACGCTCGGGGTCCGAGCTCTTGATCCGTAGATACTCGTCGTAAAGGGCCAGCACGAACTCATAACGTGACCGCGGAATTTCGTTCATGAAAGCGAACTGCTCCTTGAACCAGCCATGATTAGGGTCTTCGAACAGTTTCGAGTACGGCTCCGTCGTCCCGCGCCACGAGTCGGGGACCGGGCCGGTCTGAGCGATCCATTCAACGTAATTATTCAGGAACACCGGTCCGTCATCGGGAATGCTTATGACGGCAAGACGATTCGCGGTTACGTGCCCGCGAACGCCCCAACCACCCGTCCCTATTGCAAGAAAACAGATCAGCGGACAGAAGAAGATGCGGCGAGGCATTTGCATGAAAAGGCAACCTTGATGCACCCATCCAGTGTAGTAAAGGTGAGCGGATCGCCATGTTACGCCGTGGTCACGCCATTGACAGAAATTGTGAAGTCGCTTACGATTCATAAAACTAACAAAAGGGAGTCTTATATGTGTTCACCACGCCTGCTCTTGACCGTTTTTGCGGCGAGCCTTACTTCAGCTTTCGCGCAAACCACTTCCACGTCCATCCTGGGTACCGTCAGTGACAGCTCGGGCGCGGTCGTGCAAGGCGCGAAGGTAACGGCCCTGCAAGTTAATACCGGCAACAAACGCGAGGACACCACTAACGCCAATGGAGACTATAATTTTCCGCTGATCGACGTCGGGCAATACGAAGTCACGGTGGCGCTGCCGGGCTTCAAGACCGAATCGCGCAAGAACATCACTCTGATCCTCGATCAGAAGGCGCGCCTCGATTTTCGCCTGGAAGTAGGCGCTCAAACCGAGCGGGTCGAGATCAGTTCCGACGCGCCGCTCCTACAAACCGACGAGGCTTCGCTCGGCCAGGTTGTCACGTCGAAGCAGATTGAGGAGTTGCCGCTGAACGGCCGCAACATCGCGGGCCTCGCGGTGCTTCAGCCGGGCGTGCAGTTCGGCGGCCGCATGGGATTCGACGGTTTAACGGGCGGGGGCGGCGGCGTTCCGGTTCCCGGTGCGGGAATCTCGCTCAGCGCCAACGGGCAGCGCGACACTAATCAGCACGCTACTCTCGACGGCGTGATTGCAACCGAGGCGCGCGTCAATACCGTTCCGTTTACTCCGTCGATCGAAGCTATCGAAGAGTTCAAAGTGCAAGCCGGCAGCTATTCCGCCGAGTATGGAATGAACTCCGGCGCGCAGCTGACGATGGTGCTGAAATCCGGCACCAACCAGTATCACGGAAGCGCGTTCGAATTTATCCGCAACGACGCTTTTGACGCGACCAATTATTTCCAGAACTACTTCAATGCTCCCGGCGCAAAACTAAACCCGAAGGATCGCCTGCATCAAAACCAGTTTGGCGGAGTACTCGGCGGCCCGATCTCGATCCCCAAGCTCTATAACGGCAAGGACAAAACCTTTTTCATGGTCGATTATGAGCAGAAAAGAAGGCGTCAGCCAGGGGCCGCCGCAGCCATAAACGTCCCTTCACTCGCGTTCCGCCAAGGCGATCTTAGCGCTCTCCTGAACCTGCCCAAGCCCATCCAGATTGTCGATCCGATCACGGGCGCTCCTTTCCCCGGGAACATTATCCCGGCGTCCCGCATTCAGCCGGCGGCCACCGCTCTGCTGAAATTTTATCCCGACCCGCAGCGCATCAACTCGGACCCGCTAAACGGCGTCAACTACATCGGCGCCGGTAACGTCAAGCTGACGGACGAGCAGGTCTTCACGCGCATCGACCACAACTTCTCCGACAAGAACAAGATGTTTGGGCATTATGCTTACGACGACATAGACTACGCCACTACGCCCACGAATCCTAATTTCCAGTATTTCGTGGCGGGACGGAATCAAAACGTCGCGTTCCACTTTCTGCACATTTTTTCGCCCAATCTGATCAACGAATTCTTGTTCGGTTACAACCGCTCGGTGGACAACACATTAAATCCTCGATCCAACACCAATTTCAGCTACGACGCCCTCGGCCTAGGCGGAGTTCGCGTGGTTTCCGACAACAACCGGCAATTCAGACCGCGGGAGGCGGGGCTGCTCCCGGTCAATATCGATGACTTCGCGGGCCTTGGGGACAATGACGGGGGCAACGGCTTCGACTTCAACAATCTCGGGCAGTTCAGCGACAACGTGACCATCAACCGGGGCGCGCATAACTTCAAAACCGGCTTCGATTATGTTCGCGTAGCTTTGAACCGGGGCGCGGCGAACGTCGCGCGCGGCGATCTCAATTTCAACGACGTGATTGGCAATAACGGCTTCGCGTCATTCTTGCTCGGGTATCCGGGCAGCACCGATACGCCCGAAGGTCTCCCGCTCACGGACTCCCGCCAGAACCGCTACGGCGCCTATTTCCTGGACGATTGGAAGTTCAGCCAGAAGCTCACTTTGAACCTGGGCCTGCGCTACGAATACAACAGCACGGCGACCGACATCAAGGGCCTGTGGCGCAGCCTCAGCTTCGCGCAGCGGACCAACGGCATACCGACGCTGATCCCGGCGATCGGAACGCCCTTTCACTTCTACGATCCGGAAAAGAAACTCTTCATGCCGCGCTTGGGATTGGCGTACCGCTTGAACGACAAGATGGTTATCCGCGCCGGTTACGGGATCTACTACAACGTTGAACAGCTCAACAATTACACGATCCTGAATCTTAACCCGCCTCTATCGGGAAGCAGCGCTTTCAACCAGCAAGCCACCAACGGCGTGCTCAACAAGAACCAACCCATTCTTACCTATGCAAGCCCGTTTGGCGCCATTGATAACACCCGGGCGACGAGCGCCAATACTCTCAATCCCCACAATCTCGAGCCGCGCACGCACCAATGGAGCCTCGACTATCAAACGCAGTTGCCGTTCAATACCGTGGTCAGCATCGGCTATGTCGGAAGTAAGGGCGTACACATCGATAACACGGTTGAACTCAATAATCCGGATCCGGGTTTGAGTTCGGGTCCGTCGACACAGTCGCGCCGCCCGTATCAGTTTCTTATTGACGGGGTCGGCGGGCCGGTGCGTCCGCTGACGCGTATTCGCTGGCTCGATTCCGGCTCTAACTCGTGGTATCACGGGCTCCAGGTCGACGTCAATAAACGCCTCTCGCACGGGCTTTTGGTGAACTTCGCCTACACTTTCAGCAAGGCGGAAGGTGAAGGATACGGACGCAATGAAGGATTTGGTGCAATTGTGAACACGTACCAAAGTCCGCGAAACCGCGCCGCCGAAAAGACGCGGTATGCATTCGACGTGAAGCACAACGCCGTGATCAGTTTTCTGTATGAAGTT
>JALYXS010000444.1 GCA_030946965.1 Acidobacteriota bacterium | reverse complement strand
GGCATGCCCCGCCTTAAGCTTGTTTCTTTCACGGTCGATCCGGCGCGGGATACGCCGCCAGTGCTGGCCGAGTACGCCAAACACTTCCAAGCCGAATCCAATCGCTGGTCTTTTCTGACAGGCGATCCCGCAACTCTGCAACTTCTGGATCGCGAGGCATTCAAACTCGGGAATTTGAGTGGCGCCATGGATCACAGCACGCGCTTCGTCCTGGTAGACGGCAAAGGGAACATCCGAGGCTATTACGGCATCGGCGATGGCGACCCAGTCGGCGCCATAACCGCCGACGCGCGGTTGCTTGCGAAAGAAAACCTCTGATCCGGCTGCTCCCCACGGTCGATGCTTTTCTGAATGCTACTGCAGCGGTGCTGCTCGTATGGGGTTATTCGCTGATCCGGCGCAAACGCGTGGAACAGCACCGGCGCGTAATGCTTTCGGCGTTCGCCGTTTCCATGCTGTTCCTGGTCTGCTACCTAGTGTATCACGCGCAGGTTGGCTCCGTGCCTTTCCTGAAAACGGGACCTATCCGAACCGTCTATTTCGCGATCCTAATCAGTCACCTGCTGCTCGCGTTCACGGTTCCGGTGCTCGCCATTATCACGCTCTCCCGCGCTTTACGGAGGCGGTTTGACCGACACCGCCGCATCGCGCGCTGGACCCTGCCGATCTGGCTTTACGTCAGCGTGACGGGCGTGATCGTCTATTTCATGCTCTACCATTTGTGAGGGTTTTCACGATATTTGAACTAAGATAAACTGGACTTTCAATCCCATGACAGAACGAATACGCTCGACCACGGTGCTTTGCGTGCGCCGGGACGACAAGGTAGTGATGGCGGGCGACGGGCAGGTCACGCTGGGCCATGAGGTGCTCAAATCGTCCGCCAAGAAGCTTCGACGGCTTTATAGCGATAAGGTGCTGGCCGGATTCGCGGGCGCAACCGCCGATGCGTTTTCGCTTTTCGCGCGCTTTGAGGCCAAACTCGAGCAGTTCAACGGCAATTTGCCGCGTTCTGTAGTCGAACTTGCCAAAGAATGGAGGACCGACAAGATCCTGCGGCATCTGGAAGCGCTGCTGCTGGTCGCCGACACCAAACATATCTTCATCCTGAGCGGCAACGGCGATGTAATCGAGCCGGACGAGAGCGCGGCCGCGATCGGTTCGGGCGGATCGTTCGCCATGGCCGCGGCAATCGCGCTGCTCCGCAATACCAAGCTTTCCGCGCGCCAGGTTGTCGAGCAATCGATGGACATCGCCTCTAAAATCTGCATCTACACGAACCAGAACATTACTTATGAGGAGCTCGCCTGACATGGTTATTTATCTTCCCAGCCAGGCGATAGACGAACGTCCGGTGCTCGACGAGCTTACTCCGCGCGAGATCGTTCGCGAACTCGATAAATACGTAATCGGACAGCCGGAAGCGAAGAAAGCTGTGGCGATCGCGCTGCGAAACCGCATTCGCCGGCAGAAATTGCCGCCCGAGATGGCCGACGAAGTGATGCCCAAGAACATCCTGATGATCGGGCCCACCGGTGTTGGAAAAACGGAACTCGCGCGCCGCCTCGCGAAACTCGCGAATTCGCCGTTTTTGAAGGTGGAAGCAAGCAAATTCACGGAAGTCGGGTACGTGGGGCGCGACGTGGAATCGATGATTCGCGACCTCGTCGATATCGCGATCGACATGGTTCGGGAGGAGCGCCTGGATGAAGTAGCCGAGCGTGCCGAAGCCAACGCGGAAGAGCGATTGCTCGATCTGCTGATGCCGCCGCCGGCCGAAAACGCCGAACCTAACGAACGCTCTCGCGAGAAGCTGAAGGAGCGTCTGCGCGACGGCAAGCTGGATGAGCGGATGGTCGAAATCGACGTGAAGGATCGCGGACCGACGTTCGAGATCGCGACCAATGCGGGCATCGAAGAAATGGGCATCAACTTGAAAGACATGCTGCCCAACCTCTTCGGACAGCGCACGCGGAAGCGGCGGATGCGCGTCGGCGAGGCGATGGATTATCTG
>JALYXS010000204.1 GCA_030946965.1 Acidobacteriota bacterium | reverse complement strand
GGTTTGCGGATCAGCTACACGAATATTTCCGACTCAGGCCTGGCGTCACTGCAGGCGCTCACGGGGCTGGAACGCCTGGCTATAGCAGCCGACGATATCGGCGACGCCGGATTGAAAAACTTGGCGGCGCTGACCGGTCTAAAGGAACTGGTTCTTAATTACGGACGATTCACGGACAAGGGTTTGATCGAGTTGCGCGAAGGCCTGCCGCTACTCACGGATTTGAGCGCGGATAGCGCCGGGTTCACCGATGCGGGCGTCGAAACTCTGCGCGCGATGCGCCAATTGAAACGCCTGAATCTGTATCACACGCTGGTGACGGAGAAGGGTTTCGAGCAACTAAAAGCTTCGTTGCCGAAGTGCGAAATTATCTTCGATCCGAATTCATCGCAGCCCAACCGGAGGCACAGCTAAATCAAATGCGCGTAAATCGAATGCGTGGCGCGATTCCGTTTTTCCTGGCATTCAGCGCGTTTGTTGCAAGCGGGTTTGCGGCAAGCGGAATCGATGAAGATCGTCTCGTTCGCGACAAGCAAGGCCGCGCGGTGGAAGCTAACTTTCGTCTTTCGTGGATCGCGGACGCGGATCTACAAGCGCTCGCATCGATGCCGTATTTGACGCGCCTCGATTTTTCCCACACGCGGATCACCGATCTGGGATTTCTTCAGCTCAAAGGACTGAAGAACGTCACTGATTTGAACCTCTATTACGCCGAGCAGATCGGCGACGGCGCGCTTTCCGCGATCCAGAATTGGAAGCGCCTGCAACATCTCAATCTTCGCGGAACTAAGGTTACCGACGCGGGTCTGGCACATCTCGCCAACCTGACGTCGCTCGAGAGCCTGGATATTGGCTATGCGCTAATCACCGATGGCGGGTTCGAATATCTTACTTCGCTTCCAAATTTGAGAACGTTGAGCGTGGGCGGAAACAAAGTTTCGGATATCGGCCTGAACTCGCTGCGGCTGGTGCCCGGGCTGACTAGCCTCGATGTGAGCGGAGCCCAACGCACGGATTCCGGAATGTGGGCCGCCAGCGTTACGGACCAGGGTTTGGACACGATCGGGATGCTGACGCAATTGCGCAACCTGGATCTGAGGGGTACGAAGATCAGCGATGCGGGTTTCGGAAAACTCTCGCGGCTATCCGAGTTGCGATCGCTCGATATAGGAGGAACACAGCTATCGGCGAAGGGCCTATCGATTTTGCCGCAGCTTCGGAAACTGGAAAATGTGAGTCTGGCGAAAGCGCCGAAGATCGACGATGAAGCGGTCGGCGTGCTTACCCAAGCACCTGGTTTGCGTTGGATCGATCTGCACGACACCAAGGTCACCGATGCTGGCGTTGCCCGGCTGCATGCGGCGCGGCCCGCCTGCCAGATTTTACGGTAATCGCGGTAAGCGGCTATTCCGGAAGGATCGACGAGGCTTCGCGGATCATTTGTTGCTCGGCGGGGCTGTACTTGCTTCGGAATTCTTCGCCGTTCATGCGGGCGCGCCGTTCGCTTTCCGGCATGTTTCGCAATAAATTAAGCTCGCCACGGACTTGGCCCCGGCGGTTCGGCGGCAATTCGGACACTTGCCGCGCGACTTGCCGGACTTCGGCTTGCTTCTCCGGCGGCAATTCGTCGAACCGTTTCTTGCGATCCAAAAGTTTCTGACGCTCTTCGGGCGGGAGCTGCTGATATTGATTCAGCCTGCGCTCGATCTGCTGCTGCCGTTGGGGCGGTAGGCCTTCCAGCGCTTTCCGGCGTTCGTCCGGGGTCATACGATCGAGCTTTGCGAGCGGCGCGACAACGCCCTCTTGCGTTCCCGCCTGTCCTTCCTTGCGCGGATTCTTGGGAGCTTGGGCGGACCTCTCCGGCCGCGCGGGGCGGCTGATCCCGGGACGGCCCATGCCCGCATGCGGCCCTTTCTGCCCCCATGCCCCCGCTCCGGCCAGCAGCAAGAGGACAACCGATCTGGGATAACCGTTGGGCATTCTTACATCGACTTCGATTCTGGCTTGTTATCTTTTGAAACTGCGTCGAACTGCCGCAGCATTTCCATATCTTCGAGCGTTTTTTCCACTTGGTCCGCTTCGCTAATCGAAACGCGGATTTCAGGAGGGGACGGCCGGGAAACGATGGGGGCGGGTCGATGGTCCAGCAGAAAACCCGCCACCACAAGCACGCCAGCCGCGGCTAGCGGAAAAGCCGGACGCCACGCAATGGGGCGGAACGCTTCGCGCACATGTTCCCATCCCCGCCGGTACCACGCATTCGGCGCGGGGTTGTTCGCGGCATTCGGAGCATCGATCCGCTCAAAGAGGCGGCGGTCGAAATCCGCGCTCACCGGCGGCGCCTGCCAGGAATCGAGCGCATTCCAGACGGTTTGCTGGCCATCGCGCAATTGCGCGCACTCCGGGCAGATAGCCATGTGCCGCTCGAGAATCGCCACCGTATCCACGTCCAGCTTCCGGGCGCAATACGCCAGCAGAATATCCGCGCTTTCAGAATTTTCCATCGGGCAATTCATAACTTCCCCTTTCGACCTCACGCCATGTGCGCCAACCGCGCGCGCAGACTCTCGTAAGCCCTGAACAGCAGCGATTTCACCGCCGATTCGGAGCAATCCAATACTTTTGCAATCTGAGAGTATTCCATCTCTTTGTACTTGTGCATCAAAACCGCCGCGCGCTGCTTTTCGGGCAAGGACGCAATCGCCGCGCGCACTTCCTTGAGCGTCACTTCGTAAACTAACGACTGCTCGACCGATACCGTTCGATCCTGCAACTCTCTCGCCGGCCCCTCGCCCGAGTCGTCGTCCAAACGCTCCTGCCCCCGTTCGTTCTTGCCATCCCGCAGCCAATTCAACGCCAGATGCGTCGCAATCCGGAACAACCAAGTAGTGAACTTCGCGGTCGGCTCATACGTCGCCCGAGACCGGTAAACCCGCAAAAAGACTTCCTGCGCTAATTCCTCCGAAACGGCGTAATTCTGGATCATCCGGTAGACAAAATGAACAACCGGCGAACGGTGTTTCTCCAGCAAGAGGGCGAAGCTAACTCCGTCTCCGTCCTTGACCCGAAGCATCAGTTCCGCATCGGGATCAAGAGCCATGGAGGCTCCCATAACCGTGTTAACCCCTTGTGTCATGAAAGGTTTCGGCCCATTCGCAAAACAGCCCTTTACTCGCCCTTGAGAGTCCGCTTCATCAATTGCCGGAGTGCGTCGGCAGGTGAGCGGCCCAATTCCAGAACCGCGTGCATCTGTTCGACAATCGGCAGATCGACCCCATAACGCCGCGCGAGTTCAGCGGCAGTGGATGTGGTCTTGATCCCCTCCGCGACCATGCGCATCGAAGAAACGACATCAGCCAATGGCCTGCCTCTTGCTAATTCTATTCCTACCTGACGGTTGCGGCTTAAATCTCCTGTACAAGTTAGTATTAAATCCCCTAAACCTGCCAAACCTGAAAGGGTTCTGGGTTGTCCTCCCATCGCGGTCGCTAGCCGGGTCATCTCGGCTAGTCCACGGGTGATTAATGCGGCCAGAGTATTGTGACCCAGTCCGAGCCCCGAACAGACTCCAGCCGCGAGCGCAACGACATTCTTCAGAGCGCCGCCAACTTCGACGCCGATCGGGTCGGAACTACTGTAAAGCCGGAATGTAGGGCCGGAGAACCAGGTTTGGATACAATGCGCCACTTCCGCCTCCTCCGAAGCGATCACCAAAGCGGTAGGATTTCCACCGGCAACCTCTCTCGCGAATGTAGGCCCCGACAAGATGCCGACGCGCGGTAAAAATCGCTCGCTTACGACAGAATGAACCACTTGCGACATTCGTAGCGAAGTACTAGTTTCTAAACCCTTTGTGGCACTAACGA
>JALYXS010000192.1 GCA_030946965.1 Acidobacteriota bacterium | reverse complement strand
ATATGGGCCTGATTCGGGGGGCTTCGCTCGAAAACGCCGTGTGTTTCGACCACCAAACCGTATTGAACGAGGGTGGTTTGCGGTTTCGAGATGAATGCTGCCGGCATAAGGCGCTGGACCTGATCGGTGATCTAGCGCTCATTGGGAGGCCATTGCTTGGGCATGTAATTGCCAAGCGCGCGGGTCACGCGATGCATGCGGCGCTGGTGGCGCGGATCATGTCCGACCCTTCTGTTTATGAGATTGTTACGATGGACCAGTTGGCTCCTCAAGTGGCGCACGCAATGGTTTCCTGAATCGGCATGGCGCGAAAAAAAGAAAAATTCGATCTCGGGAAAGAAGTACGTAAACTGGCGCGCGAGCGGGTCGGGAAGGTACAGGCGAGGAAGGTCATTGTGCCGAAAGCGGAGCGGAACCCAAAATACAAGAAGCGCATCGGAGAGACAGGCCTTGACATTTAAAGCTTGAAAGCTTTACTGTAAGGAAGTAGGAGGACCTATGGCATTGATGGAAATGGAGACGATCGAGACAGAACTCGAATCCTCCACGGCCGATATTCTGATTTTAGCCAGCAAGGTATCGAGCAAAGGGCAAGTTACACTCCCGAAAGGGGTGCGTGAGCGGCTCGGGGCAACGGTGGGCGATATCATTGCTTATGAAGTGAAGGGGGACACCGTGACAATTACTAAGGTAAAGCCGTTCGATAAAGCCTTTCATGCCAGTGTTTCAAAGACGCTGGACGAATGGAACACGGCGGAAGACGAAGAAGCGTTTCGTGATCTGTGAGGCGTGGCAGGTAGTCGTCGTGCCGTTTCCATTTTCCGACAGGCAGGAAGTCAAGAAACGGCCCGCTCTGGTGTTGAGCAACAAGCGGTTCAATCAGAAGGGCAGTTCCGTGATGGCGATGATCACGTCCTCGGCTCACGATCCATGGCCCGGCGATAGCGCCATCCAGGATTTGTCCGCCGCCGGGCTTCAGGTTCCGTGCAAAGTGCGGCTCAAACTCTTCACGCTCGATAACCGGTTGATCGCGAGAGCCGCGGGACGGCTATCCCCGCCGGATCGAGACATGGTATCGGATCACCTCAAAACAAATCTTTTTTGACCTTCTGACATGGCGAGCACCATTCCGCTTCCCGCGCCGCTTGCCGCACCACTTCCCACGCCGGCGCGGGCGGTCGAGATTCCCTGGTATATCTGGCTTTCCGCGCTAGCCGTCACGTCGGCGATGGTTGGCGTGCATTGGGACATCTCGTGGCACCGTTCAATCGGACGCGATACTTTCCTTACACCCGCGCACATCGCTATCTACTTGTGTGGCGTGCTGGCCGGAATTACTTGCGGGTACCTCATTCTTTCAACGACCTTTGGAGATTCCCCGCTTAAGGAAACGTCGGTGAACATATGGGGATTTCGAGGGCCGCTGGGGGCGTTTATTTCCGCCTGGGGCGGTTTCGTAATGCTCGCGTCCGCGCCGTTCGACGATTGGTGGCATAGCGCGTACGGCCTTGACGTAAAGATCCTGAGCCCGCCTCATATTGTTTTGGCGGTGGGAATGATCGCGGTCGAAATCGGGGCTTTAATTCTGATTCAGAGCTACCGCAATCGGGCTTCGGCGGGTACGCGATCAAGGCTGGAAGGCCTCTTTCTCTACGTGGCCGCGATGATCATGGTGGCGTTGCTGGTGGTTTCGCTTGAATTGACCAACAAGGTTTCGATGCATCGCGGCGGCTTTTACCGCGTAGTTTGCCTCCTGGCGCCGGTTGTGCTCGCGGCAGTTTCGAAAGCGTCGGGCCGACGCTGGGCCGCAACCATCACCGCCACAATCTACACGCTTTTCCTGCTCGGATTCTTGTGGATTCTGCCGCTGTTCCCGGCTCAACCGAAGCTCGGTCCCGTCTACCACGAGGTTAAATTTTTCATCCCAGCCGGCTTTCCGCTTCTGATCGTGTTTCCGAGCCTGGCGCTCGATCTGCTTTGGGCGCGGACTCCGAGGTGGAATGCATGGCTGGTTTCGCTGGCTTCCGGCTTCGTGTTCCTAGCGGTCCTATTCGCGTTGCAATGGCCTTTCGCCGATTTCCTGATGTCTCCCGCTGCCCGCAATGCGGTCTTCGGCTCGGCGTATCTGGATTACTATTCCGGCCCGAATTCGTATCAGGCCCGCTATGCTTTTCTGCCGTCGCTGAACTTCTGGCCGGAAATGGCGTTGGCGCTCCTGGCGGCGATTCTGACGACGCGTTTCGGCTTCGCGTGGGGCGCCTGGATGCGCGATGTTCGCCGGTAAAAGGCTTATAGGCGCACTGTTTCTGCTCGGCGGTGGCGCGACTTGCTGCTACGGGCACATTGGCAGCCCGGATGTTTTTTATGAAGGCGAAGCGGGACCCTACAAGTTGCTAGTGGCGATCCGGCCGCCAACCGTGATTCCCGGTGTCGCGCGCGTCGAGATCCAAGCGCTTTCGGGCGATATTCAGAGCGTTCGCGTGGTTCCGATGCCTATTGCGGGAGATGGCGCGAAATTCCCGCCAACGCCCGATATCGCCCAGCGCTCGAAGGAAGATCCGCGCTACTACACTGGCACTCTCTGGATGATGGGCTTTGGGTCGTGGCAAGTGCGCGTGGAAGTAGACGGCGCGAAAGGGCCGGGGCGGCTTTCGATTCCCGTTCCGGCGCTTGCTTCGAATACGGCCGGGATGCGGAAGCAGCTTGGCGCGGGGTTGATTGCCGCGATGTTGTTTCTGGTATTCGGGTTGGTAAGCATTGTGGGCGCGGGCGTGCGAGAGGCACGGTTGCATCCCGGCGCCGCGCCGGCCCCGCTTCTTCGCCGGAGGTCTTACATCGCCATGGCCATCACGGGCCTGGCGTTTGCTCTTATCTTGTATTCCGGCAACCGCTGGTGGACCTCCGAAGCCGATGCGTATCGAAACAAAGTTTACAAGCCGCTTCAAATGACGGCGGCTCTCGAGCGGGGGAATCGCCTTGAGCTGCAATTGAAAGATCCGGGCTGGTTTACGTTCCGGCGGCTCGACGATCTGATCCCCGATCATAATCACCTGATGCACCTGTTCGCGATCCGAATGCCGGGAATGGATCGCATGTGGCATTTACATCCC
>JALYXS010000180.1 GCA_030946965.1 Acidobacteriota bacterium | reverse complement strand
AAATCGAAATTCCACTGGCTACCGGCGAGTGCCTATACACCAAATTCGATTTTCGCGCGATTCTCTCCAAGCAAGCGGCGGACATCGTGCAGCCGGATATCTGTCTCGCGGGCGGCATCATGGAGTTAAAGAAAATTGCCGGCATGGCCGACGCGCATTACGTCGTGGTAGCCCCGCACAACCCCATGGGGCCGCTGGCCACGATGGTGAATGTACACTTCGCCGCTTCAACGCCCAATTTTTCGATCCTTGAATATCATCCGGACGACGAAGCGCCGCGCAAAGATTTGATCAAAGACCCGCTGTTGGTTAAAGACGGATTCCTTGCCATTCCCAACAAGCCCGGCTGGGGTTACGAAGTGAATGAGGAAGCGTTCCGGCACTATCCCGCGAAGCCGTGGCACCGCGGTTTCGCATTCGCGGCGGACGGCGCGCCGGATTACATCTGAGAGCCAGGCCGTTGTCTACACATAGCCCTGCAGCCGGTGAATTGAGGGCGCCGGCTTTCCATCCCAGCGATATTCGAAATGCGCTCCTATGCGAACGTTCTCGACCAGCTTCGGCCGGAACGCCGCCAGGCATTCGCCGCCCGGATGCCGCACGCTCCGGTAAACGATCCCGTTCGAACCGTCATCCAGCAGCGCCCGCCCAAGCCCTTGTGAAACCGCATAGCTGGCTGGGTCGTGATACGGTTCATTCTCGGGAATAGGCGGACGGATATCGTGAAAGCCGGCGTCGAAATCGGCGAGATAGAGCCTGAGTTGCACGCGCGTTTCGAAAAAACCGATTTCGGCAAGCTCGGCGGTGCGGTGAAAAATGGTTTCGCCATGTGCCGTTTCGAGCGATCGCGCGGCATACCAAGCCCCGCGATCGGGTCCGTTAAAACGGCTGCCGTCCGCGCGTGGATGGCAAAAAGTCGCCATGATCACGCTGGAATAAGGACGTCCGGAGACCCATTCCGAGCGCGGAAGAATGTGCAAGTAGCCGAGTTCCCCCGAGACGCGGTCATTGGTCCAGCCATGCAACTCGAAAATCCACCGGAGATCTTCCGGATCGGCGACCGCGTCAAGAATTCCAACGGCGGGAAAGCGCGTCGAAACCAGCCGGTGCGTGTCCCGAAAATGGATTGCCGCGATTGGCGGCATCGATCAGCCGCGCCTGCCGTCCAGCAGCCTGCGGACTTTATATAGCCCGTCAATCCCGCCGTCCTTCATCAGAGTGAGCGCGGGCTGGCCGCCAAACAACGCATTGCTATTCGGCAGCTTGATCCAACGATCGGCCAAACCGTCCTCCGCATAAAGCATATGCAGAGCCGTGTAGATGCCGACGACCAACGAGAGACGCGTTAAACAATCGTAAGAAACTGCTCCGACATCGCCCGATTTATACTTATGAAAAGTAGAGGCGGCCGGCCAACCGAGCAGCGCGCGCTGTTCCGTCACGTTAAGTCCCCAGGCAGCGCCAATACGGAAGAACGTGCGGAGAGCCGGTGCCGACATTTGACGCCGGACCTCGGGGTCGTGCCGCCGTTCAACAATAGTCGATTCAATTGGAGTGACTAGAAGTGCGCCCATATATAGAGTATACACTCCCAGAATGGAGAAGTATAGCTAAATCTTTATTCCCTTCAACGCGCTATTTACCGCTGTATTCATGAGATTTTCGGCCAAAACCATCGTAGCCTCGTTAAGAGCGTCGATCTTTTCCCGAATCAGAAGGTGATCTTCCGAATGGTAGGCCAGCAGAAGCTGGTTAATGGTATCGGTGATCCGTTGACGTTCCACGTCGTCTACATCCGAATAAACATCGCTCTGTTTGGCTTTATCGGTGGCCGCGAGAATCGCATCTGCTTCGACGCGGGCTTCAGCCACTTGCCGCGCCTTAAAGTCTTCTTCCGCATTGTCGATGGACGCCTCGATCATTGCCTCGACCTGCTCGTCGGTCAGTCCGTAGGTGGGCTTGATATCGACCGATTGCTCTTTTCCGGTGCGGCCATCGCGCGCGGTCACGTTTAAGATGCCGTTGGCGTCGATGAGGAAACGCACCTCGATCCGCGCCAGACCGGCCGGTATCGGCGCAATGTCTTTCAGGTCGAATCGCGCGAGGCTGCGGCAATCCTTGACAAGCTCGCGCTCGCCTTGCAAAACGTGAATCAACACGTTCGTCTGGCCATCCACGGCGGTCGTGAACGTCTCGCTGGCGCTCGCCGGAATTGTAGAATTGCGGAGGATGATTTTCGAAACCACGCCGCCCATGATCTCGATGCCGAGCGAGAGCGGTGTCACGTCTAGCAGCAGTGTGTCTTCAACCGAGCCGGAAAGAATGCCGGCCTGCACGGCGGCTCCAAGAGCAACCACTTCGTCCGGATTCAGATCGGTGTGCGGCTTTGCGCGGAACAGAACTTCCACCGCGCTCCGCACCAGCGGGATGCGCGTGGACCCGCCGACCAGGACCACTTCGTCGATCTGCTTGACGGTCACGCCCGCATCGCGGATGCAATCGCGGCACGGGCCGAGCGTGCGGTCTACAATACCCGTAATCAGTTTTTCGAACAGCTCGCGGGTAATCTGCCGCTTATACCGTTTGCCGCGGAAATCGAAATGAAGATCGACGAACGGCAGGAACGAGAGTTGTTCCTTCGCTTCGATCACGGCTTGCCGCAAGGTCTGCACGGCTTGGCCATCGCGGGACAAGTCCTCGCCCCATTCGGAGTGAATGTCCTCAAGGGCGATCTGCATCAGTAGATTGTCGATGTCGTCGCCGCCCAAGTGCGTGTCGCCATTGGTGGCGAGCACCTCGAAGATGCCTTCGTGCAGCTTGAGTATTGAAATGTCAAAGGTCCCGCCGCCCAGATCGTACACTGCCACAATGCCGTCGCGGCGCTTGCCCAAACCGTAGGCGAGAGCCGCCGCTGTAGGCTCGTTAACCAGCCGCAAGACATCCAGGCCGGCAATTCTCCCGGCGTCTTTGGTCGCTTGGCGTTGCGCGTCGTTGAAGTAAGCGGGAACGGTGATGACGGCCTGCGTGACCGGTCCGCCCAATGCGGATTCGGCGTTTTTCTTGAGCTGGCGGAGAATGAACGCGGAAATTTCGGGAGGGGTGAACGTGCGATCGCCGAGTTGAACGCGGATCACCGATTCGCTGCCTTCGGCCACGCGGAAAGGGAACAGCTTCAGTTCGCCTTGTACATCTTCAACGCCTCGGCCCATCAGCCGCTTAACCGAATAAATCGTGCGCTCCGGCTGCTCAATTAACATCTTCCGCGCCAGATTGCCAACCACGATATCACCCGGCGGCATGACCGAGACAATACTCGGAACCAGCCGGTCTCCGTCGTCGCCGGGAATAACGGCGGGGTGGGTCAGTTCCATGTGGGCGACCAAGCTATTGGTGGTGCCGAGGTCGATCCCCACGACGCGACTGGCAGCCTGCGGCCCGAAATCAATTTGGAACGTTGACGGCAAGAGCTTTCTCTACTTCGTTTACTAGATTGCGGATGTATTTGCGGCGATTCAGAATGGCGCGGATGCCGGTGAGAACCTCACGATCCGCCGAACGGTCGTACTCGGTGAATTTCCGCGGAAGCTCCCTATCGATTTCATCCCGCATTTCGATGAACTTCCCACGCGCATCTTCCAGCCGCGGAACGGCGTCTGTATCTCCGTCGCGCAACTCGTCGAGCGCCATGTTCAGATCGAACACTTCTTCGAGCAACTCGGCAGGCACGTCTTTCGATTTCTGTTCGCCGGTGTCGAATCCCTGCTCTTGCAGCAGATATTCGGCGCGGCTAATAGGATCGCGAAGCACTCGGTAGCCGTCGTTCAGGATCGCGGAAGCTTCGAGCGCTTCCCGCTGTTCGTCCACGCTTCGCCGTGAGAACAGGTCCGGATGCCAGCGGCGGCTCAACGCATAAAAGCGTTTCTCGAGATCCTGCAGGTCGATATCGAGTTTATGCGGCAAATCGAAGAAGTCGAAATAATTGTCCGGAACGCTCACGCCGAAAACGACGTTCCGCAGCCGCAGCTTTTCTTCGCGTTCGGGTTCTCGAAAACAAATCCCGATTGCATGATCGATTCTTTGTAATCGAGAGTCATGCCGCGCAGGTAAAGAATGCTTTTTGGGTCCACCCAGACCTTCACGCCGTCGAACTCAAATTCATTGTCGGTGGGCCGTTGCTTGGTGTCGAACTTAAATTGATAGCTCAGACCGGAGCAGCCCCCGCCCAGCACGCCAAGCCGCAGCCCTCCGGACACACCTTCGCGCTCGAAGGTCTGCTTGATCTTCTGGATTGCCTTCGGCGTGACTTGGATGGGAGCCGTATCGATCATTGGCTAACGGCAATCGGCTCAGCGAAGGTCTTGCGCGTCACCTGTTTCTGCTTGTAATCCGAGATCGCCGCTTTGATCGCGTCCTCGGCCAGCACGGAGCAGTGAATCTTCACAGGCGGCAAGCTAAGCTCATTGACGATCTCGGTGTTCTTGATCGCCAGCGCCTGATCCACGGTTTTGCCCTTCAGCCATTCCGTCGCGAGCGACGAACTGGCGATGGCGCTTCCGCATCCGAAGGTCTTGAATTTCGCGTCCTCGATTATGCCTGACGCTTCGTTGACTTTTAACTGCAGTTTCATGACGTCCCCGCATTCGGGAGCGCCCACCATTCCGGTGCCAACGTTGGGATCTTTCTTATCGAGCGATCCGACGTTGCGCGGGTTATTGTAATGATCGAGAACTTTGTTCGAATATGCCATGATGTCTCCTCTTGTTTTGATGCGCTGGGATTGTCGTGCCGGAACTGCCTTGCGCGGCTTAATCCGCGGCCCAGGTAACCTTGCTCAAATCGATGCCTTCCTTCGCCATTTCGTACAGCGGCGAAAGATCGCGGAGCTTGCGAACCACTTCGATAAAACGTTCCGCCGTGTAATCGATCTCCTCTTCGGTGTTGAAGCGCCCGATACCGAAGCGGATCGAAGTATGCGCCAAATCGTCGCCTACTCCGAGGGCCTTCAAGACGTAACTGGGTTCGAGCGTGGCCGAAGTACAAGCCGAACCGCTCGACACCGCGATATCGTTCACGCCCATCAGCAGCGACTCGCCTTCCACGTAAGCGAAGCTGATATTCAAATTGTGCGGCAGCCGATGTTCCATGGTGCCGTTGATGAAAACCTCGTCCAGTTCCGATTCCAGCTTAGCGCGGAGCTTATCGCGCAAGAACTGCAAACGGCGCGATTCGTCCGGCATTTCGCGCTGTGCAATGGCGCAAGCCTCGCCCAAACCGACGATCCCCGGAACGTTGAGCGTGCCCGAACGCATTCCGCGCTCGTGCCCTCCCCCATCCATTTGAGCCGTAATTTGCACGCGAGGATTCCGCCGCCGGACATACAGCGCGCCAACGCCCTTCGGACCATAAATCTTGTGAGCGGTTATCGACAACATGTCGATGTTGTCCTGAATCACGTTTACCGGAACTTTGCCGACTGCCTGCACCCCATCCGAGTGAAACAACACGCCGCGTTCTTTACAAATTCTGCCGATCTCAGCCACGGGTTGAATCACGCCAATCTCGTTGTTGGCGTACATGATGCTGACCAGGATGGTTTTGTCCGTGATCGCTTCGCGCAGCATGTGAAGATCGATAAGACCGTCGCCCTGAAGCGGCAGATAAGTCACGCGCACGCCGTGTTTTTCAAGCTTCTTGCAAGTATCGAGAACGGCCTTATGCTCGGTCGCGGCCGTAATGATGTGATTGCCTTTTTCGGCGTACATTTCGGCCACGCCTTTGATGGCGAGGTTATTCGATTCGGTGGCGCCGCTGGTGAAAATGATCTCTTTAGGCGTGGCGCCGATCAGGTCCGCGATCTGCTTGCGGGCGCGATCGACGGCCTGTTCGGCCTCCCAGCCAAACGAATGATTCCGGCTGGCGGCATTTCCGAATTGTTTGAGAAAATAAGGCGTCATCGCCTGCAGAACCCGTGGGTCCATTGGCGTTGTGGCGTGATTGTCAAGATAAATAGGCATCTTCATGAACGAAATTCCTTCATAGCACTAACAAACTTTGTGACTCGGGAACGGGCTGCGAACAAACCGGCGTGTGCGGCCGGGCGTCCCGCGAGAGTTCCGCGACGGTCATATTTGCGAGCAGGCCCAAAATCGCCTCGTGAACCTGGCGGAGCGGCTCGCGTACGGTACATCTTTCCGATTGATCGCACTCCCCGTGAGATGTAAAACACGAAGTTAATATGATAGGGCCATCGAGGCTGCGAATGATCTCGAGCGCGGTAATCGCGCGCGGATCGCGAGCTAGTTTATATCCGCCATTAGTCCCGGCGATAGACTGCAGAAGGCCCGATTTTGTCAATTTCTGCATCACTTTCGAGAGAAGCGGGAGCGGAATGCCGTAGGCTGTGGAGATCTCCTTGGTGGAGGCGGCCGCACGCGGAGCCACCGCGAGATGCCGCATCGCGATCAGACCGTAATCCGCTTTCTTGGTTAGCTTCAACACTGAATCTGGACCACACTGGTCCTGATTCAGTTTACTGTGTCGATGCAACATGCGTCAAGCGCCTTTACGGGCGCCTTTTCGGGACATGTTGCCGGATGAGCACAGCTTCCTCACAGTTTCCAGATTCCGCCTATCGTCGCCCTCTTCGTCGACCGGCGTTTCCAGAATGAAAGCTTTGCCGCGCAGTTCGGCGTGCGCCAGGATGCGGCGGAATCCTTCCGCGCCGATGTATCCTTCACCGATGTTCGCATGACGGTCCACGCGCGAGCCGAGAGGCGTCTTCGAATCGTTGGTGTGGATCACCTTTATGTTTTCCATCCCGAGAATCGCGCCGGCCGATTCCACCGTATTCTTTAGGCCTGTCGCGCTAGCGATATCGAAACCGGATGAGAGCAGATGGCAGGTATCGAGACAGTAGCCGGTCGGGAGATCCGTTTCGCGCGCCGCCAAATCGCGGATGGCGCGCAACTGTTCAAAGCGGCATCCGATCTGCGCGCCGCACCCCACGGTGTTCTCCAGCAGCACTGTCAAACCAGACGCGCGAAATCCTTCCGCGGCTTCCGCCATGCCGAGCGCGAACGCCGCCATGCCTTGTTCGATAGACTGGCCCTTATAGTTTCCCGGATGGACGACCAGGTACTCCGCGCCAACCGTTGCGGCGCGATCCAGTTCACCGCGAAATGCGGTAATCGATTTTTCGCGGATCACCGGATCGAGCGTGGCGAGATTCACCAGATAATTTACGTGAATCGCGAGCGGCGTCAAATCGTGGTGTTCGCGAACTTTTCGAAAGCGCGCGACGTCCTCGCGATCCGGAATAGACGCGCGCCACATTCGTGGGCTGGACGAGAAAATCTGAAAGGTGTTCGCGCCTAATCCGGCGGCCGTCAGCGCCGCTTTTTCGAAACTCCCGGCCTTCGACGTGTGGATACCGATGCGCAGAATTTTGATCGTAGCATTCGCCTCTACAATAGAATTACCGTGGAGAAGACCTTTTACATCGAGACATTCGGCTGCCAGATGAATGCGCACGATTCCGAAAAAGTGGTGGGCACGCTTCTGCAAAAGGGTTATTCGCAGGTCGATAGCCTCGAAGCGGCGCACTACGTTTTCTACAATACCTGCAGCATCCGGGATAAAGCCGAGCAGAAAGTATTCCACCGTCTCGATCAGTTCAAGCGCGACGGCAAAGGCAAGATTTTCGCGGTGCTGGGTTGCGTGGCGCAGCAGGAGGGCGAAAAAATCTTCGCAAAAGCGCCGCACGTCAGCCTGGTTGCCGGGTCGGCCAGCTATGCGCGGCTGCCAGAGATGCTGGTGCAGTTGGAAGCCGGAAACCGGCGTGTTACCGGGTTGAGTTTCGACGCCGAGGAAGCCTTCGACACGCCTTACACACGCCGCGATAATCCGCATCGCGCTTACCTCACCATCATCGAAGGATGCGATAAATGCTGCGCTTATTGCGTGGTTCCATTCACGCGCGGCCCGGAGCGCAGCCGCACCAGCGCGAGCGTTCTCGACGAGGCCCGGCGGCTTGCCGGAGATGGCTACACGGAGATCCAGCTACTCGGGCAAAATGTAAACAGCTATCGCGATCCGTCCGCCGCCGGTTGGGATTTCGCGACACTGTTTTCACGCGTTGGCGAAGTGGCGGGCATACGGCGCGTGCGCTTCACGACTTCCCACCCGCGGGATTTTATTAGGCCGATCGTCGATGCGATCGATGCAAATCCAGTGCTCTGCAATCATGTGCATCTTCCCGTGCAATCCGGATCGAGCAAGGTTCTGGCGGCGATGCAGCGGCTTTACACGCGCGACGAGTACATGCGGCGGATTGAGTGGATGAAGAACGCCCGCCGGAACATTGCGATCACCACCGACATCATCGTGGGTTTTCCAGGCGAGACCGAAGCGGATTTCGAAGATACGCTCGCCCTGCTCGAATGTGTTCAGTACGATTCGTTGTTCAGCTTCAAATACTCGCAGCGTCCCAATACAGCGGCGTTGCGCCTTGAAAATCATGTTTCCGAAGAGGAAAAAACGCGCCGCATCGGGATCTTGAACGAGAAACAGCGCGCGATTCAGATTCGCAAGAACTCGGAGCTGATCGGCGGGATTGAGGAAGTGCTAATCGAGGGGCGGAACCGCGCTCTGGGCCAGTGGATCGGACGTACTTCGCAGAACAGGCCGCTGAATTTTACGCATCCCGAAACTGGGACTGAACGGCTGGACGGCGCGCTTCTCGGCACGTATCTGCCGGTGCGCGTGACCCGCGCGGGGCCGAACTCGCTCGTCGGTGAGAGCGTGACGACTGTGGTGTAATTGAGAAACGGAGGGGCGAGAACAATGGAAGTGGAGATGAAGATCCGCGGCTTGATGATGGATCCAACCACGAGTATGCCAATCGTGATCTTGAAAGACGTTGGCAGCAATACAGTCCTTCCAATTTGGGTCGGAATTTACGAGGCAAACGCGATTGCCCTCGAGATCGAGAAAGTTTCGACTCCGCGTCCCATGACGCACGATTTAATCAAGAGCCTGCTGGTCGGGCTGCACACCGGTGTTCGAAAGGTCGTCGTCAGCGAATTGAAAGAAGACACGTTTTTCGCGCTGATCTGGCTGGAGCGCGAAGGCGAACTGATTTCCGTGGATTCACGGCCAAGCGACGCGCTCGCATTGGCGTTGCGTCTCGATTGCCCCATTTTCGTGGAGGATGCCGTGCTGAAGTCCTCAAAGCTTACAGCTTCCGTTTCGGACAAAGCGAATAACGAGGAACTGCGGCGTTGGCTCGAAGGTCTGAACGACGAAGATCTCGGTCGCTACAAAATGTAATGAGTTAGGATAGGAGACGTATGGCAATCCCCAATGTAAAGCGCTTTCGACCCTTTTGCCCGACCTGCAACTCGAACTATTCTCTGATGGCGGTTCTGCCGAAAAACGCGGACGTGGATGCGTTTTTAACGGATGCCGTCGCGCGCCACGATCATAAAGCGTTTCAGGACGTTAAGACGGTTAAGGTCCGCGTCGGTCAACAGAAGCAAGTTAAGAAGAAGTAGTCGTTTTTCCAAGGCGGGCCTGCAGATTTCGCAAGGCCCGCAAACCTTCCCCGGCAACCTGCTCATCCTTATCCCTGCTTACCTTTTCGAGATGCGGTATCGCGCTTCGGTCTCCGCTCACCGCTAGAATCTTGGCCAACTGAATTCTTTCGTCCTTCGTTCCGGTTTCCAATGGGCCGTATAAAGCGTCGCGCACGGTGCGCTCGCGCGTGGCCTCCACCAGAAACGGGATCGCCTCGCCCCGGTATGCCACGGAGTTCAACGAATTGACTAGATAACGCAACGGGCTGAACTCCGAAGTTTCCGTTTTTCCATCCATCACCAGCGCAAACGCGAGCGAAAGCCGCGGTGAATTTTTGCCTTCGTCGTCATAAGCCTGCTGGAGCATGGGAGCGTCCACGGGATTCCGCAATCGCGCGAACCCTTCAGCGGCCGCGGCGCGCAACCGTTCGTCGCGATCGTGCAGGTAGGCGCTGTAAAGATCGCGGTTCGCCGGGCCGGGCATCATGGCGGCCGCCGTCAAAGCAGCCCGCTTCACCTTGTTGTCCCGGGCGCCTTCGCGGGTCTCTTTCACCAAATTCTTGAGGGTGTCAAGCGCACCCCGATCCCGTAAGATTCCCGCCGTCTCGATCGCGGCCAATTGCACCTTTGGATCCAGATCGTGAAGCAGGTAACGGATTTTCGGGCCCGCGGATTCGTCGCCGATTTTCTGCATGGCGATGAGGCATTCGTAAAGCACATTCCCGTCTTTCGTGCGT
>JALYXS010000179.1 GCA_030946965.1 Acidobacteriota bacterium | reverse complement strand
AGCCATGGGCGAGGAATCGAAGGCCAGCTTCGCCGCTTCTCGCTGCTTTTCAGGATCGTATCCGGGAGCGAAGATGCCGATCTCGGAGTTCCAATCGTGAACGCCGTGCAGGTCCACTCCGGCGGCGAACAGATCGGAAGCGCGCGCGAGCCCAAGCGCGGTCAGAAATCCACCGTACGAACCGCCCCAGAGTCCGATGCGTGCCGGGTCGACATCCCCGCGCCCACGCAGATAAAGACCGGCCCCAATCACATCGTTGTATTCGCTCGCCCCGGTTGCCCCGTAATTCTTGGCTTCTCGAAAATCGAGACCGTAGCCGATTCCACTGCGGTAATTTACGGACAGCACGATGTAGCCCTGGCTCGCCAGGTACTGGTTGAAAGCGTAAGCCTGGTGGTAATAAAACATGTAATGCCAGCCGAGCAGCATCTGGCGGCGAGAACCCCCATGGAAGAAGATAACGGCGGGATGCTTCTGGCTTGAATTAGAATTTCGCGGCAGAAAAAGCTGACCATGAATCCGCATGCCATCTGCGCTTGTAACAATCACCGGCTGAGGCGCGATCATCTCTTGCGAAGGGAATCCCGAAAGCGCAACCAGCGCGCGCGGCGTGGACGCATCCGCAAGGGCTGCCTCGGCCGGTAGCTGCGCGGTCGCATGGAGCACGACGGTGTGGCCATCGCTCGTCATTACTGGCGACCACTCGATTCCCGTGCCGTTTGTGACTGCGGCCGGCGTCCCGCCCGGCACGGGAACTTTCCAAACATGCCGGCGATCGATATCGCCCTGGTTGGACGAGTACACAACCAGTTTGCGGTCGGGGCTTAGCGTGACGTGTTCAATCTCGAAATCTCCCGGCGTGAGAAGCGTGGCTCCGCCGTCGCGCACCGAAGTGGAGTAGAGGTGCAGCCACCCCTCCCGCTCCCATGGAAAGACGAGCCGGCCTGGATCGCCCCAGAGCAGTTGATCTTCGGCCACCATGGGCCAGAACCGGCTGCCCGCGCCTTCCGGCGCTTTCCAGATCTGCCGTCCGTCGCCGGTCTCCGCATCGGCAATCCGAATCGACCAGGGCTGCGCCGTGCGCTTGGGTCCAAAGGCGAACGCTTCCCGCGAAGCCGGCACGCGAATAAACGCAATCTGCTTGCCGTCGGGCGACCACGCCGGGTCTGAATCCTCATCGACGCTGGCGTCGAGAAATCGCAGCGTCTTCTGGCCTGCGTTATAAACGCCGATAAAGGAATGATTCCCGCGGTCGCTCACGAATGACAACCGCGAGCCGTCCGGCGACCAGCGAAGCGTATCGGATTTCCCACGAGCGTGGATCAGTTGCTCGGGTTTCGCGTGGCCGTCGAGAGGCGCGGACCAGATCTCGCCTTTCGATACGAATGCCACAATTTTTCCGCCGGGCGATACGGCGGGGGATATGGCAAGCGACGCGCCCTGGCCCAATACTTTCGGTTCGCCGCCGCCAATCGAGACGGCGCATACGTCTTGCGAAACTCCCGCCGCATTTTGGCGCGGATTGGGGTACTCGCCCTTGCCGTTGGGGCCGTCTCCGCGAACGTAGACCAGCGTGCCGCCGTCTTTGCTCCAGTTCAATTCGGTGATTTCGCGTCCGTCGTCTTCTTTGTAAGCCGTTATCTGGCGGCCTAGGAAATCGGGCGATCCGGCTATCCAGATATTGCGGACGCCGCGTGCATTAAGAACCCACGCGACCTTTCCGCCGCTCGGAGCTGCGTGAAGTTCCGACGGGAACGGAGATCCCAAAACCTGTTCCAGGGTGAAACGAGGCGCGGCGAGGAGTAATCCCCCAAACAAAATCTGCAGCGCGGCCGCTTGGCAAAAGCTTTTCAGGCAGCTTTTCACATCGCCACCGGTGTCTGCGGGGCCAGACCTTCCGACGCCAGGACTCCGCGATCCACGCCGCGCAGAACCTGCCGCATCAGCTCCAGCGTGCCGGCCGATTCAAAATAAGCCGAGTGTACGTTCTCCGAATTAGGGGGGATAAGGCTCGAGCAATCTACTTCCCAGACGTTATCGGGCAATGGAACAGTTAAGTCGAGACCGCTGCGGCCGAGCCGGCGCTTGCCGAAATGCTTCAGTCCGGCCGAAAGCCCCAGCACCGGATCGCGTCCTGTATAAAGGGCCGTTACGCGATAGGTCAAGTTTGCGATCGCGTCGCCGTCGCTTTTATCGACCGCTTCTCCGCTTTTGAACAAGTCGTTGTCGACGTCCGCGGCCACCATCAAGAGTTGGTTAATCAGTGAAACAAGCAGTGGCTGATATTTGCGCGTCCAGGTGTA
>JALYXS010000165.1 GCA_030946965.1 Acidobacteriota bacterium | reverse complement strand
CAATTACGCGCAGCAGATCGAGCCCCGCGACCGCTGGGCCATCGTGGCTTACATCCGGGCACTGCAATTTAGCCAGAACGCCAATGTTTCCGAGCTTTCACCCGAGGAGCGGGCGCAACTGCCGGCGCCCGGCGCGGCGGGCGGAAATCCAGCGAACCCGGCCGCGCCGCAAGTGAACGATCAGCGGAATTTCCCGGCGAGCCCCTCCGTGCCACCATCCGTCCGTCAGGGAAAGAGACAATGAACGACAACGCATACGCGATGGCGCCGGATTTGAGCTTGGATTTGCGCCGCTGGCAAGGCAAATCGCTCATCGTGGGCATAATCGGCCTGCTGCTTTGTGTTTTGGGATTCGTCCTGGACCGCCAACAATTCTTCCGGTCGTACCTCATCGGATTCTTCTTTTGGATGGGCATGGGTCTCGGCTGCATGGGGATGCTGATGATGCATCACCTGTCTGGCGGCGCTTGGGGCATGGTGATCCGGCGGCCCCTTGAATCCGGCACGCGCGGCATCTACCTGATGATTCCGCTTTTCTTGCCTCTGGTTCTGGGCATGGGAACGCTGTACTCGTGGACGCGTCCCGAAGCCGCGCGCGATACGGTGCTTCAGGCGAAATCGTTTTACTTGAACCAGCCCTTCTTTTTCGCGCGCATCGTCTTTTATTTTCTGATCTGGGGCGCGATGGTGTTTTTGCTGAACAAGTGGTCGATCGATCAAGACCGCGGCGGGCCGATGCCTTGGGCCAATAAGCTGGAATCGTTCAGCGGTCCGGGCCTGGTGGTTTACGCGCTCACCATCACGTTCGCTTCGGTGGACCTGCTCATGTCGCTCGATCCGCACTGGTTTTCAACGGTGTACGGACTGCTCGTGATGATTGGCCAAGGTTTGTCGGCGCTTGCGTTTGTGATCGCGGTTCTGGTGCTATTGGCTACGCGCCCGCCGCTTTCGCATCTCATTACCAAGAGGCATCTGCACGATCTCGGTAAGCTGTTGCTCGCATTCGTGATGCTCTGGGCCTACTTATCCTTTTCGCAGTTGATCATTATTTGGTCGGGCAACCTGCCGGAAGAGATCCCGTGGTACGTGAACCGGTTCAACGGCGGTTGGCTATATGTCGGCTGGGTGCTGTTGCTGTTCCACTTTATACTGCCTTTCCTGATGTTGCTGTCGCAAAGCTTGAAGAAGAATCCGAAACAGCTACTGTTCGTGGCCGTTTGGGTGGTGATCATCCGGCTGGTGGACGTTTTCTGGCTGGTGGAGCCGAATTTCGATAAGGGTGCGTTGCACCTGCATTGGATGGATCTGGCGGCCCCTATCGGCATCGGCGGCGTGTGGATCTGGTGGTTCTTGAGACAATTGCAACAGCAGCCGTTGATGCCGGTCAACGCGCCCGATTTACAAAAGATACTGGACCATGGACGACATCATTAAGCGCGAACTTCCCTCCGAAGAGAACCCGAGAGTCGCGGCGGAACACGGCGACGCGGATGTTTTTGCCATCACCAAATATGGAATTGGTCTGGCCATCTGCGTTTTGATCGTGGCAATGGCGATGTGGGGACTATTCGATCTGTTCTACAACCGCGAAACAGCCACGAATGCGGAATCTCCGGTAGCTAGAAGGGTGTTGGATGAACGGCCTAAACTTCCGCCGGAACCGCGGTTACAGGCCACGCCCCGTATTGAATTGAAAGAACTGCGCGAAGGCGAGGCAAAGATTCTGGGCGGCTACGGGTGGATCGACCCCGACAAGGGTATTGTGAGGATTCCCGTCGATCGGGCGATGGACGCGGTGCTGAAAAAAGGATTTCCAACAAAGGTGACGCAGGAAGGCCAACAGGTGCCCATTCGATGACCCAACCGGTTGTGAATGTGGCACGCAGGAGTGCGCGCGCCACCTTATTGATCGTGCTGTGCGGTTGCTCGCTCCTGGCGCAGGATCTTCTCAACTTCAAAGGCACCGACCGCCAATCGCCGCTCAAGTACGTCGGCATCGACCAAAAGCTAAACGCCCAGCTTCCGCTCGATACTCCTTTTCGGGATGAAACCGGCCGCACGGTCAAGCTAGGCGACTACTTCGGAAAGCGCCCTGTCGTTCTCGCCCTGGTTTACTACACCTGCCCGATGCTTTGCACCCAAATTCTTAACGGCACGGAGCGCGCTCTCAAGCTTTTGTCTTTCGATCCGGGCAAGGAATTCGAGGTGGTGTCCGTCAGCTTCGACGCTCGCGAAACGCCGGACATCGCGGCGGCAAAAAAAGCCGTTTACCTGAAAGCTTACGACCGGCCGGGTACCGGGCAGGGTTGGCATTTTCTCACGGGCGACGTGAACTCGATTAAAGCACTCACCAAAGCGGTAGGTTTCCGTTACGTTTACGACCCCCATACGAATCAATTCGCGCACGCCAGCGCAATCTATATCGTTACGCCGCAAGGCAAAATGTCGCGCTATTTTTACGGAATCGACTATTCGGCGAAAGATATACGGTTCGGGTTAATCGAAGCTTCGAGGAATAAAATCGGCAACGCGGTCGATCAGATTCTGCTGTTCTGCTACCACTACGATGCGTCCACGGGGAAGTATACGCCGGTTGCCATGAGTATTCTGCGGCTGGCTGGCGGCGCGACGGTATTGCTGCTCGGAGGATTTGTCGTGATCATGCTTCGAAGGGAATCTAAACCGGGCGTACGCCGCGCCGCATAGCCTATGTTGCCGAAATTTATACCTATCTTCCCGGATCAGGCATCCACCATCGCCAAGCAGGTAGACGGCCTTTACGCCTACATGCTGGTCGTCAGCGCTTTTTTTTCGGTGCTAATTGCGTTTCTGGTCATCTTCTTCGCGATCAAGTACCGGCGGCGCTCGAATTCGGAACTCCCGAAAGCGGCGCATGGCGGGCTGCTGCTCGAGATCGCGTGGTCGGTAATCCCGCTGGGTATTTCGATGGTGATGTTCGCGTGGGGAACCAGCATCTTCTTCACGGAGTCGCGGCCGCCGGACGATTCGATGGAAATTTACGTCACCGGGAAACAATGGATGTGGAAGATCCAGCACATGGAAGGGCAGCGCGAAATCAACGAGTTGCACATCCCGGTCAACCGCAACATCAAGCTCACGATGACGTCGGAAGACGTGATCCACGATTTTTTCGTTCCGGCGTTCCGCACCAAATCCGATGTGCTTCCCGGCCGGTATACGACGGAGTGGTTCCGGCCCACGAAGGTCGGCCAGTATCATATCTTTTGCGCGGAGTATTGCGGCACCAAGCATTCCGGAATGGTCGGGACCGTCTACGTAATGGACCCGGCGCAATACGACAATTGGCTCGGAGGCGGCGGTGGAATGGGGTCCATGTCGCAAAAAGGGGAAGCGCTGTTCCAGCAGTTGGGCTGCGTAACTTGCCACCAGAGCGATGGAAAAGGCCGCTGCCCGAATCTAGTTGGATTGTACGGGACGGCCGTTCGTTTAGAGAAGCACGCTCCGGTGACGGCCGACGCTGCTTACATCAGAGAATCGATTTTGTATCCGCAGGCGAAAGTGGTGGAGGGTTACCAGCCAATCATGCCCACTTTTCAAAGTCTGGTTACCGAAGATGGCATTCTCGAATTGATTGAGTACATCAAATCAATTGGACCGAAGAATAAGAATACGCCGGCGGCCGGAACTGCGGCGACCGGCGGTGTAACGTCCGGCTCCAGTCCGATGCCGCCGCAACAGAGCCCGAAGAATCCGGGCGCAACGTCAGTGCCGAAGAACCGGTAAACAAGTGAAGTTGAAAACCATATGATTACCGCAACAGAAGCAGTAACCGAAAAGAAAAATTATCTTAACGCGGAGTACGGGATCAAGAGTTGGCTTCTCACCGAGGATCACAAGCGCATCGCCATCCTCTATCTGATCGCGGTGACATTCTTCTTTTTCATCGGGGGCCTTTTTGCCGTATTGATCCGGCTGGAGTTGGCGACGCCGGCGGGCGACCTGGTGGAATCGAACACGTACAACAAGCTGTTCACCATGCATGGCATCATCATGGTGTTTTTCTTCCTGATTCCATCGATCCCCGCCGTTCTCGGTAATTTTTTTCTGCCGATGATGATTGGCGCGAAAGATCTGGCGTTCCCAAGAATCAATCTCCTAAGTTGGTATATTTACATGCTCGGCGGCGCGTTTACGCTTTACGTGCTGCTCACTGGCGGCGTCGATACCGGCTGGACATTTTATACGCCGTTCAGTACTTCGTATTCGAACGGCTACGTCATCGCGACGGCCTTGGGCATCTTCATCAATGGCTTTTCGGCGATCCTGACGGGACTCAACTTCATCGTGACCGTTCATCGCATGCGCGCTCCGGGCATGACGTGGTTCCGATTGCCGCTCTTCGTTTGGGCGCATTACGCCACCAGCATGATTCAGGTGCTCGCCACGCCGGTTCTGGCGGTGACGCTGCTGCTGCTGCTGCTTGAACGCGGATTTCACATTGGCATCTTCGATCCCGCGCTGGGCGGCGATCCGGTCCTGTTCCAACACCTGTTCTGGTTTTACTCGCACCCCGCCGTGTACATCATGATCCTGCCTGCCATGGGCGTAGTCAGCGAAATTATCAGTACCTTTTGCAGGAAGCCTCCGTACGGCTACACGTTCATCGCGTTTTCGAGCGTGGCGATCGCGGTCTTCGGCTTCCTGGTTTGGGGACATCACCTCTTCGTCAGCAGCCAGTCCGTATATGCCGGCATGGTGTTTTCGATATTGAGCTATCTGGTCGCGATTCCTTCGGCGATCAAAGTCTTCAACTGGACCGCGACCATGCACAAGGCCTCCATCCAGATGACGACGCCGATGCTTTACGCGCTCGGGTTCATTGGCTTATTTACCATCGGCGGCCTGACCGGAATCATGCTCG
>JALYXS010000163.1 GCA_030946965.1 Acidobacteriota bacterium | reverse complement strand
AACTTCCGTCCGCGCCGCCGCGGCAAGCAGCCGTTTTTGAAGCCGCGGAAGCGCCGCGCGCGGAATCGAAACCGGAGGTTCGCGAACCTGCCCGCGTGCTGGAGCCCATGCCCGAAATCCCGCCCGCCAAAGTAGCCGAAGCCATGCGCGACATCTCTCTGCGGCTGACGGACGCGAGCAAAGAGCAGGTCGAAGTTCGATTGTCCGAAAGGTTCGGTGAACTACGCGTGTCCGTTCACTCGGCGGATTCGCAACTGAACGCGGAACTTCGCAAGGGGCTTGGCGATTTGGCCGGGAAACTTGAGAAAAGCGGCTTCGAAACGGAAACGTGGCGGCCCGCGCCCGAGAATCGCGATTCGCGGCAGCAACCCGGTCAACAACAGCAACACCGCGAAGAGATGCCGCAGCCCCGCAATCGCCGGATCAATCGTCCGAAGTGGGTCGAAGAGATCGGGCGGAATGTTTCAACAGGAGATCAATCGAAATGAGTTCCATCAGCAACAGCCTTGCATCGCAAATGCCTACGGCGGCCGCCGCGCCCGCCAGCGATCCCAACAAACTGACCAGCGAGCAGACGTTTCTAAAGCTGCTGGTCGCCCAAATCAAGAATCAAAATCCGCTGAATCCGACCGACTCGGTCCAATTCGTCGGCCAGTTGACGCAGTATAGCGAGCTTGAACAACTGATCGGCATCCGCGCCGGCGTTCAACAGCTCACCACGCCGCCCGCGGCTTCCACTACAACCGATCCGGCAACCACGCCGGCCAAAATCCCGCAGTAAACAGGAGGAACCAATATGTTCAGCAGCTTTTCCACGGCATTATCGGCATTACAGGCGACGTCCACGGCCGTCGACGTTGTCGGGAATAATCTTGCCAATCTCAGCACCACGGGATTTAAGGCGTCGGCAGTGACGTTCCACGATTTAGTCGCCCAATCGATGGCCAACGACCCGTCCGACGGCCTTGGCACGTCCCGCCCGCAAACCATCCGGCAGTTCACGCAGGGGCCGGTGCAGAGCACTTCGGGGCCGCTGGACGCGGCGGTCCAGGGTGATGGCTTCTTCGTCCTTCGCGATGCGCAAAATAAACAGCTCCTTACGCGCGCCGGAAATTTCAGCGTGGATGCCTCAGGCACGCTAATCACCAGCACCAAGGAGCATGTGCAGGGTTGGAACCAGGTAAATGGCGTGGTCGACACGAACGGCGCGATTGGCGACATTACCGTCCCTACCGGAAACCTGCGGCAGCCATTCGCCACGACGACTTTTTCGGCCGATCTCAACCTCAACTCGGCCGCTGTAACCGGCACGCCCGATGGCAGTTTCTCGACACCGATTCAGGTTGTCGATTCGCTCGGATCCTCTCATATCCTGACGGTCAGCTTCACGAAAACGGGTCCGGGCGCGTGGTCGTATGAAGTGACGCTGCCCGGCGGCGATCTCACGGCCGGCACCGCCGGAACGCCGTCGTCGTTGACCAAGGGCACGTTGACGTTCGACTCGCAAGGCCATCTGAAAACACCCGGGCCCACCGATACCGGCGGCGCGGTCGCCATCAAAGCGCCGGGCCTTGCCGATGGAGCCGCCGATCTCGCCATGAACTGGAGTTTATACACGCCCAAGGGAGTTCCCCGCCTCACGCAGATTGCCGAGCCGGGCGCCGTTTCCGCTTCCGCGCAGGACGGCACCGATGGCGCGCAACTGGTTAGCGTCAACATATCGGACGGCGGCGCGGTCCTTGCGCAATATTCGAACGGGCAACAGAAGGCCGTGGGCCAATTGGCCCTGGCGTCGGTGCGCAACCAGGACTCTCTGCTCGCCACGGGGAATAACAACTACGCCGCGGGCGCGCTAACTTCACCGCCGGTGATTGGGGCGGCGGATACCGGCGGGCGCGGACACATCATCGGCGGCGCGCTCGAGGGATCAACTGTCGATATCGCCCGCGAGTTCACAAACCTGATTACGTTTCAGCGCAGTTACGAGGCGAACGCCAAGGTGATTACGGCCGAGGATCAATTGAGCCAGGCGACCATCGCGCTCGAACGCTAATGACGCCGATCCTCCAGATTGCCGCCATCGCCGACGTTCCCGTCGATGTGGAAGTGGTGCTCGACCGCCGCATGCTGAAGATCAGCGAGATTCTCGAACTCAATTCGGGAAGCGTGATCGAGATGCGGCGCTCGGCCGGAGAAAACATCGACGTCTATGTCGGCCGCAAACTGGTGGCTTTTGGAGAGATCGTAATTATCGAGAACACCATGGGCGTGCGCATCACCGATTTCAGCAGCGACGATTGATGGAAATACTTCAACAAATCATGGCCGCCGGAGCGGTGCTGGCTATTCTTGGCGGCGCGGTTTGGCTGTTGCGGAATAAGCGCACCGGTAGCAAGGGGAGCAAGATGGCTGTTCTTGAACGGCTGTCGTTAACGCCGCAGCACACGCTGTGCCTGGTTCGCGTCGGCGAAGAGACGGTGTTGATTGGGACCTCCCCCTCCATGTGCCAGGTACTGAGTCTCCCCAAATGAAACGGCTCATTTTCCTTCTCTTCTTAAGCGCTCCAGCCCTCGCCGCGCCCGCCGCTCCGAGTCTGTTCAGCGCAGCCGGAGGCACGCTCAGCGCGCCGATGCAAATCGTCCTCCTGCTCACCGCCATGACGGTTCTTCCCGCCGC